>CAIUKX010000577.1 GCA_903899795.1 uncultured Flavobacteriales bacterium | reverse complement strand
GAATCTTCGACAGGCTCAGTGACCGCAAGATAATAGAGCTGTTTTTGGGAAAAGAGGTATATTTGTGAGCAATAAATGAATGAAAATTGGGACAAATGGATAGTAGAAGAGATTTTCTGAAAACATCGGCATTAGCTGCCGCTGCTGTAATTGCCAATGTTAATGAATCGAACGCTTCATCACTGAAAGTTAGTTCAACTGGCACCAAGCCAATCGTAATATCTACTTGGAAATTTGGAATACAAGCTAATGAAGCGGCATGGGAAGTGCTGAACAAAAATGGAAAAGCATTGGATGCTGTGGAGGCAGGAGTGAAGGTGCCTGAAGGGAATATGAGTGAACGAAGTGTTGGATTGGGTGGGCGTCCGGATAGGGATGGGCATGTAACGCTGGATGCGTGCATTATGGATGAGTTGTCGAACATTGGTTCAGTGGCGTGTCTGGAGCATATTAAACATCCTATTTCGGTGGCTAGGGCGGTGATGGAAAAGACTCCTCATGTAATGCTGGTGGGCGATGGTGCTTTGCAATTTGCTTTGTCGCAAGGATTCCCGAAGGTTACTGAAGTGGTAGAAGAATCGCAAAAGGAATGGAAAGAGTGGTTGAAAACAAGCAATTACAAACCAATTGTAAATATTGAAAACCATGATACGATTGGTATGATTGCTTTGGATGCAAATGGAAATCTTTCGGGAGCCTGCACTACCAGCGGAATGGCTTATAAAATGCATGGCAGGGTGGGTGATTCACCAATTATAGGTGCAGGCTTATATGTGGATAATGAAGTGGGCGCTGCAACAGCAACAGGGCATGGTGAAGAGGTAATACGGATTGCAGGAAGTCATTTAGTGGTGGAACTTATGAGACAAGGCAGAACTCCTGAAACTGCCTGTAAAGAGGCTGTAGAGCGTGTTGTGAAATTGATGAAAATCAGAAATAAAAACTTAAAAGATATTCAGGTTGGGTTTATAGCATTGAATAAAAGTGGCGACTATGGAGCGTATTGTGTACAATCGGGATTTAATTTTGCGGTGCATGATAGTTCGGGAAACCGTTTGCTCGATTCAGATTCGTATATAAAATAATAGAATTTAATTTAAGGATATGAAACTAGAGATTGCATGTTTTAATTTAAGAGCTGCTTTGATAGCTCATGAAAATATGGCTGACAGAATTGAATTGTGCAGTGATATTTCTGTTGGCGGACTTACTCCTGAATACGATACGGTAACAGCTGCGAGAACAAAATTGAGTGTTGATTTATTTGTAATGATTCGTCCGCGTGGTGGTGATTTTGTGTATAGTGAAAAGGAATTTAAACAAATGAAAAAGG
This sequence comes from uncultured Flavobacteriales bacterium, assembly GCA_903899795.1. Lineage (GTDB taxonomy): Bacteria > Bacteroidota > Bacteroidia > Flavobacteriales_D > Crocinitomicaceae > CAIUKX01. Next base: position 658 of record CAIUKX010000577.1, on the reverse strand, counting down.
ATATTATTCAGTTGAAGAAAATGCGGGTGGATGGTTTTGTTTTTGGAATATTAAATGATAATAAATCAGTAAATAAAAAACAAAATAAGGAATTGGTTAAGTTGGCAGCTCCTCTTCCATGTACATTTCACAGGGCTTTTGATGAAGTGAGTAATCCACGGCAAGCGTTGGAAGATATAATTGAATGTGGTTTTAAAACAATCCTTACTTCAGGACAGAAATCAACAGTTGTTGATGGAATTAATTTATTGACGGAACTGATTCATAAAGCTGAAAACAGAATTGTAATTATGCCTAGTGGAGGAGTGCGGTCTTCTAATATTTCGTTATTGAAAAATAAAATTGATACTCCTTATTTTCATTCTTCTGCAATTATTGATAATGGCGAACACCCTAATGTCAAAGAGATTCAACTTCTTAGGAGAAAATTGAATGAAAAATAACGAATGAGAATATTCTTTCTTCTGCTTTTTATTCCACTTTTCTCTCTCTCCCAAACAACAGAAATTTCGTTAAGTAAATACAACTGGCAATTTCGCAAGAAGGGTGATAAGGAATGGTTGTCTGCTACTATTCCAGGCACTGTTCATACGGATTTATTAACTAATAAATTAATTGCTGACCCTTATTATGGCGATAATGAAAAGCAATCACAATG
>CAIUKX010000576.1 GCA_903899795.1 uncultured Flavobacteriales bacterium | reverse complement strand
GGCATGGTTGATATGTTGGAAAAACAAGGTATGCTTGTTCAACAAGGCAACAGACTAAAGTATGTAGATCCAACCTCCGGTGAAGAATTCCTTTTCTACCGAAAAGAATGGAAAGATGATAAATTAGATATGATAATGGCAAATTATCATGTTAAACCTACAACACCTACTATTCTTGAGGAGACAGAAGAACATGTTGAATGAAACACAAATTAGTGATATCTGGTTAATGTTTGTTGAATATTTAGATAAAAAACAAACTGAAACTGTAGCAGAACGATATGTCGATTTACTAGCAGATTTTGGAGTATCGGATAGAGTTTTTAAAGAAGCAATCGGCGTAGATGAAACTTTAGATCAAGCTATCTCTTATTATCTTAATGATGATGTTGATAGTGAAGATGAGGATATACAAGAATTGGATTTTTAATGGGTTGGTATACTGATATTAGTCGAGATATTTCAAATATTCCAGATGCGGTAGTTTATTTTGAAGGAGAGCTTACAGAAGCCCGAAAGGAATGTAAGCTCTCTGGTAATGTTGAACGAGCTGCAGCAAGTATGCCCGGCATAGTTGAACACAGGTTTGGGCAATTACAAGAAATTGAAGCAATATTAGAATATCTTAACATTGAATTGCGTAGACTTAAAAGTCAACATTTTCGAAAATATTTAGAAAATTATCAACGTGCTCTTAGCAGTAGAGATTGTGAACGATATGTAGAAGGTGAAGCAGATGTGGTTGATTTTGAAAAAATTATCAATGAATTTGCTTTGCTTCGTAACAAATGGTTAGCAGTTATTAAATCTCTTGATCAAAAACAATGGCAAATTACAAATATTGTAAAGTTGCGTGTTGCCGGTATGGAAGATGCAAGTATATAATTAATCTGCTCAAATTGAACACAATAGGCTTTAAATAATATGGGCCTATTTTTTTCCTCCAAGGTTGACCTTTAATACAAATTAGTATATACTTACATATATGATGACAATAGATACTTTATTACTTAAAATTCTAAATTTTACTGATCCTGCTATTGAAGAAAATATATCTCACAAAGATTGCAGAGTATTACGTAGTATTGCACAAACCATCGATAGTGGGTTGTATATTACAGAAAATCAAAGTAAATTAGTTGTAAAAATTATTCGAGAAAATGCTGAAAAAATAACAAATTTTACCGATGAAATTAAATCTTCATTATTGACTCCTAGTTGGAGTAGAAGTTTTAGGCATGTTGAACAAATAAAAAAAATATTCATCGACAAAGACGAAGAAGGTGATTTAAGAATAGTTGTAGAATTTAGCTTTAACACTGAAATTAGAAAAATTCTAAGTGAAATTACAAAAAAATATGAAGATATAAACATTCAAATTAACGGTAAGAAATATATACTTGATTTAACTGAAAAGAATGTAGTAGCATTAATTGACGAATTATCTAAATTTAATTTTGATATCGAGGATACTTTAAAAAATTATTACAACACTATAAAATCCTGGTCAGAACTTGAGGTAAAAGATCAATTTTTAATTACCAAAATTGAACATAAGAATTTCCAAAAAGCTATAACAGACGACTTAGGTCTATCAACAACTATCGATCAAAACATTATTAATGATCGTGGTATGCGGTATCAGTATACAACACAAATTATCCGAAATTATGGAGAAAGTCTAACAGAAGTTATTGCAAACAGATCCAAGACTAGAATCTATATTGATAAAAAACAACACTCTATTAGTAACATTATTTCAAGTTTGATTGAATTAAAACGACTACCATTACTTGTAGTTTTTGATAATGTAGTTAATAACAAATATTTAGAAAATCTAAAAATATTGTCAGAAGGTCTAGAAAATAATGGAATTACTGACGGTATAGGCATTTACTTTAGATTACCTAACGATGATATGGGTAAAAAATTCAATACACTAATTGCAGAAAAACACTATAACAATAGGTTAGATGATTTTTTAAAAGTAGCAGTGGTAATGAGTGGGAAGTTACCTAAATTTTTCCTTACTAATACTTGGCGGCCAATGAGTGTGATTGCATTAGATAGCCGAATGGGATTGAGACACGGTAAAACTAGTATATATTCAAATTGTTGTGATTGTATCGTTGAATGGTCGGATGAGCCTGTAATGATTGATAAAAAGATACATTTCAAATGACAGTAAAACTAATAATAAGAGATGAAGTCAATATAAAATTTGAGGGCTTAAACTTAGAAGTTCGCAAGAAACTTGCTGCCACTTTTAAATATGTAGATCCGACCGCAAGATATCGACCAGCATATCAATTGGGCAGATGGGATGGAAAAGTAAGTATGTTTGGACTGGGCGGCAATGGCTATCTTAGCCAATTAGAAAAGTGCCTTGAGATATTATCTAACATGGATGTCGATATTGACGAGTTGGAGGATTTACGTACAACTCCTCGAATTGAATTTACACCAGTCACTGAAATGTATTGGGCAGATCAAGGTAAAGTTTGGCCTAAAGGGCATCAACAAGAAGGCCAGCCTATCATGTTGCGTGACTATCAAGTAGACGCAATTAACACATTTTTGACCAATACACAAAGCCTTCAAGAAATTGCGACAGGCGCAGGCAAAACTATTACTACAGCAACACTAAGCCAGCTTGCTGAAAAATATGGACGTACAATTACTATTGTACCTAATAAAAGTCTAGTAGAACAAACTGAAGAAGATTTTATTGCTGTAGGGTTAGATGTTGGAGTTTATTATGGCGATCGCAAGGATCTTAACAAGACACATACTATATGTACGTGGCAAAGTCTTAATATTTTAGATAAAAAAAGTAAAAACTGGGATGCCGATATTGCCGTTACATTAGCGGAGTTTTTAGACGGAGTTAAGACCGTTATTGTAGATGAAGTTCATATGGCAAAAGCAGAAGTTCTAAAGAATTTGTTAACACAGAACCTATGTAATGCTCCTATTCGGTGGGGATTAACAGGCACGGTGCCCAAGGGTGATTTTGAAGCACAGCCTATTTTTGCTAGTTTAGGTCCAGTTGTAGGTG
>CAIUKX010000575.1 GCA_903899795.1 uncultured Flavobacteriales bacterium | reverse complement strand
GCTTCTACTTCTAATTCACTAATTTTATTTTCACTTATGCACAATGATAATATGCAGTTATTTTGAAAAATAAAATCACCTCTTAATCCATCAATAAAGGCTAATAGCATGGCAAATGAAACAACGCGATAAGTAATTTCAGGTTCAGTTCTTATATTTTTTACTTTACCTGTTATAAATCCAGCTTGCTTCCATGAACTTGCAATATTTTTAGCAATAGAGTGCAGCGTAACTTTTGTATATCGGTTTGGATGAAATTTTTCAATATTATTTTCAATACTTTCTAATTCAACTTTTTCACCAAGTTTATAATTTGACAGAACTGATATATTTTCTTGTAGCAAATAGTCATTACTCACTGCAAAAACAAAAGACAACATTACTTTTTCATTTTCATCTGCAATTGACCAAAAAAATCTAAATGCTTTAAATTTATTCAAAGTCAGATTGAATTGGTAGAGTTGCGATAAAAATCCACTTGTTTTTTTAATTCCGTCCTGCGACTTTTTTCCAAAGACATTATTTTGCATGGACTCTATATAATTATCTTTCTCTATTGAGAAATTCATTACTTTCTCAAGTTCTAAAAACATGATAGTTCTTGATGTATGTACTGTATTTAGTTTAATTTTCTCCAATTCAATAATAATTTATTTCATTTCACTTAATGCCAAAAGAATGCTTTCCTTCGCTGTTGGTTCATTTTTGACCAATTCCTTGATTTTGTCTGTTAACCAAATTGTCAAAAGCTCTCTTTCAGAAATCTTGTAAATCTTCGATAACTTTTTTAAATGACTTTTACTTAATGGCTTTTCATCATTTTCAACTTTACTTATATATGCAGTGTCAACTTCAAGCTCAGCAGCAATTTGTCTTTGCACATAACCATTCATTTCTCGCAATTCTTTTAATTTAGCTCCAAGCATATTGTATTTATTAAAACTTGTACAACAAAGGTCAAAAGTAGGGAAATATTATGGTTACTTATTAACTATAAATAAAAATATTCTGTCATTTGAGGTCAAACAAAGAAAAATCAAGTAATGCCAAGGTAAAAAATAAAGTCCCACGGAAATCCGCAGGACTTTTACCAGAAAACGGGGGGACGAAACTGGCAATTTCGTGGAGAACCACAGAAATATTGTTAGAAAGGAAGCTGTACTAGGGTAAATTCACCGTGAGTTCCAGCGCCTTTTTCTATGATGTTAAGGTCTTTCATGTATTTAATATAGTTCTTAGCCATGCGTTCCTTTACATACAGCAAATCCATGATGGCTTTTATCAAATCCTGATAGCTGTAAGATTGTTTGGAGCTAAAAATATCACGTGCAGTACTTGCCAGGTCTTCCATTTTTCGAGCTTCACTATCGGCTTTACTTTTTTCTCCTAAAAAAACATGTCGGTTCAACTCTTTATTCCAACCAAATTGTATTAACGGCACATCAAGTGGGCTGCCGTCTCTTACTTTTAAAGCTTTGACTACGCTGGTATTGGTGTTGTCTTCCTTTTCAATAGAAAGTATGCCAGCAGCTTTACGTTGTATCTCTGAACCTAGATGCCCTCTTAGTTTCATACCACTGGGGCTAAGGTGCAAAACGCTTACAATACAGGTTTTGTAAATACCTGCCAGTCTAAAAAGTTCTTCCACCAATTCCACCGATTGTGTTTCATCGTTTACGCCTGCAATTAAATCGGCAATACCGTCAATCACTACCATGTGTATGCCGCTGTATTCATAATAAAACCGATCCATGCTTTGAAAAATAACTTGCATCCGTTCTTTACGTGACATACCAACCAGGCAATAGGCTTTAAACCAGGTAGGCGGAAAATCTAAGTTGGCTCTTTTCAAAATAAACGTGAGGTTTTTAAACAGCTGGTCTTCGGATTGTTCAGTATCATAAACCAACACGGCATTTCCTGTTGTGTTGTTTTTTATTTCCGTTCCCAAGTATCAATCACATCACCGTCTTTACGAATTACGCCTGAAATTAAACCGCCCAGGTAGTTTGTTTTTCCGCTGCCTTCGCTTCCTGTAATGCAAAGCAAGTTTCCTGGAGAGCCAATGGTTACTTCATTTATGGTAATGAGTGGTTCAGGCTTTATCGGTGGATTATTAAAATCAATTTCGCAGGATTTTAATATCGCCATGGTTTCCTCATAAATTTTATCAAGCATGTTGCAGAACAATTTCATCAATTGTTCTTTGGTATAACCGAGCTTAAAAAAATCTGAAATATCCTTTTCTGTTTTGGTTCCTTTAAGTGGAAGCATTAGGCATTTTACATCACAATCTTTGAGTGTCTTGCTGTGTTTTTCGGATGCTTCTTTGCCAGTTTTATCACAGTCGTACAGGAGTGTAATATGCTTAAAACGAAAGCTCAACCTACGAATGATATTTTTAGGTATGGTAGCCGTTTCGCTGTTAAAGCATATTGCATTAAAGCCACGTGCAGCTAGGCTCATTACATCTTTTTCGCCACCAGTAATAAATAAAATATCGCCACGTGTAGGCAGTTGTTCCAATCCAAAAACATAACCGTCAACCATTTCACCAGCATACAAAAAACGGTAATTTGATTTTGGTCGATACAGTTTTATAAATCGTTTTCCAGGATAAGCAAAAATGGGTTCAGTTTCAGTTGACAATAGCTTATATGATTTACCTTCTTTATTGGTTCCTTCAAAACTATTAATACTTACTACACCGAATAGCTGCAACACATTTTTATCAATGCCATAGCTTTGCCAAAACTGCAATTCAGCATCGGTCATGGGTTGAGTATTAGGGGGTATAAAAGTAGTAGCCACGTGCTCTGCTGGAATTGCTGGTTCTAGCTCGCTGGCATATTTAATTTTATTGCCCAGGTCTTTTTTCAATTCCCGAATGCGGTCGTTACGGTCTTGTAAATCCAGGTGTAATTCACGGTCAATGATTTCTAGTATGTCGATAAAATCTTCACGGTTGCTGCAATCTTTATTGAATATTTTTCCAACGAAGTAAAAACAATCTCCTGCAAAGTCGGCATTGCCAAAATCTTTAACCTTATACGTTTTAGTGCCGTTATCAAAATACACATAGCATGATGCCTTGGTGTCGTTGTAAAACGGATTCAGGAAAGGCTTTCCAACTCTCCATTTGCCTCTGATAAAATATTTAAAAATATCTAGGCCAGCTGTTGTTTCTTTAAGTATGTTTTCTTTCGTTAATGACATGTTGAGAATTGGGTTTATTGATGAAGTAAATCGATTTTAAATTGGTCGGTTTGTTGGAACAGGTAATGCTCCAAATCCATAAGTCGGTAGAACACCCTTCGTTTCATTTTGAAACAAGGGATTTTGTGATCGTCTCGATGTCGCTCGAGCGTTCTTCGACTTATTTTTAAAATTCGACAGGCTTCCCAACTGTCAACATATTCTTTAGCGAGAAATTTCTTTCGGTCGCTTAGTTCCGCTACTTTATCTTGCAGCTCTCTTAGTGTAACGATGAGTTGTTGATACACATCGCTGGATAGTGTGATTGTTTCCATGCAAACATTTTTTAAATTCGAGTGCAAGAATAATCAGCCAAAAAATGGAAAAGGCTTAGGTTAAGCTTAACCTAAGTGAAATAAATATTATCTACGTTTCCGTTGTTTTTCATCCAGCTCTTGAGAATAGGCTTGAAAATGTCCTTTTAGGTTTTCAAGGAAAACAGCATTGTCTTTTTTGCGTTCTCGGGCTTGATTAAGTTTGGTGCTAGGGGCTTTAATGGGTCGGTTAAACAGCCATTCAGCAATCTGCAATATTTGTCGTTGACTTAGCTTTCCTTGTTCAGCAACTATGGCTCCTGAACGTTGTAAAGCTATCATTAATTCAAGCAAAGCAGTGTCAGAATTGTTCCAGTGCAGTTTTGGAATCGGTCTGTTTTGTTCAACAAATAAAGAGGTTTGTTGTGGTAAGATTTGGTTGATTTCAGCTTGTAGATGCTTAGTGAAATCAGCCCTTGGCAGATTGTTTTGTCGGGCAATTCTAATTTTTGCACGGATAAACAAATCAAGCTTGGAAAGGAGCTCTTTTTGTGCTTCTACAAAATATTGAAGTTTTTTTTATGGCATCATTTGCCGCGTCTTTGAATTGGGGTGCACTTTTAAATTCGACCGAAAAAAGTATGAAGTCAAAATTATCAGGCAGGTAGGTAATTTGATTTTCTTTTATAAGAATCAAATAGTCTTCCAGCAATCCCATTGCATTCAAAGGGGCAATAGACTGCGAAATTTCCAATTCAATAACGACCTTGGCTTCATCATAAATTTTAGCCAGGTAAAGCCTGTATTGGTTAATAGAGCCAAAGGTATTGATACGGATACCTGGTTCAAGTTCTTCTTCAAAGAGATTTATTTTCACTCTTTGCTTTGGCGACCATTCCACTTTGCGTGAGGCCAGCTCATTGATAATTGGTGTCAGGGTTTCTTTCATTAAAATTTTTTTACGTTAAATAAAACAAATGTATTTTTTTTTGTTGTCAAATAGGGTCAACAACAATTTATTTTGTTATATGTTTTCTACCCAAAATCACCCAGGGCAATAGGGCAATCATATATATATATGAATTGCCCTATTGCCCTAGAGATATGATTTTAAAAATTGCCCTAAAAAAACGAGTGAATTCAATGCTTTGCAGCGAATGAGTGAGTGAAAATATTTTTTGTAATGGGAGCGTGTTTTTTTATCGAATTACTGATGCGAAAAATTGCAGCATTGAGATTTTGAATTGTTGATTTTGACAAATGAAAATAAATCAAAAAATTGTTGTTTAGGTTCGGGATTCTTTCTAAATTTGAACCGTTGCAAGAGGGATTTTGGCATTAACGGTCGCCCTGCCAAAAAACATTTTGCAACTTGTGACGTTGACGCGTCATGAACAACGACAACTAATTGATAATCAGTAAAATAGTATATGCGGTGTGAGTACCTCTCTCTCCGCAAAAAAAATCCCCGAAAGGTTCTAAACTTTTCGGGGATTTTTAATTTTATGATCTTTCTAATTTCTCACTTACATATGCCTATAACCTTTATGAAAGTGGGGATATCAACACAGTACTTGACCAGACTAAAAATACCCGGGCACTGTTG
>CAIUKX010000574.1 GCA_903899795.1 uncultured Flavobacteriales bacterium | reverse complement strand
TTTTAATTTTCTACTCGTAAAAAGGCTTTAAATGAAAAAAATACAAATGGTCGATCTCGTTTCGCAGTATCAAAACATCAAACCTGCTATAGACTCTGCTATTCAAAACGTTATCAAAAATGCACAGTTCATTAATGGGCCTGAAGTTAGCGCGTTTAAAGCTGAACTCGAGAATTATTTAGATGCCAAACATGTGATTCCGTGTGCGAATGGAACAGATGCACTACAAATTGCTCTGATGGCACTTGATTTAAAACCGGGGGATGAAGTTATTACCCCTTCATTTACCTATATTGCTACTACTGAAGTTATGGCTTTACTAGGTTTAAAACCAGTTTTCGTTGATGTAAATCCAGAAACTTTCTGTATTGATTCCTCTTTAATTGAAGCGGCAATAACTTCCAAAACAAAAGCAATTGTGCCTGTTCATTTATACGGACAGTCAGCTCCGATGAATGAAATAATGGAAATCGCTGAAAGACATAATTTATATGTTGTAGAAGACAATGCACAGGCCATCGGATGTGATTATCTACTTACCAACGGAAAAACAGTTAAAACAGGAACAATTGGGACGATTGGCTGTACATCATTTTTTCCTTCAAAAAATTTAGGTTGTTTTGGTGATGGTGGAGCAATTTTTACCAATGATGATGAACTGGCAGTAAAAATTAAAATGATCTCAAACCACGGTCAAAGCAAACAATACCATCACGATATTGTCGGATGTAATTCAAGACTGGACAATCTTCAGGCAGCAGTTTTAAGAATCAAATTGAGAAATCTAGATAAATATAATGATGCTAGGAGAGCAGTTGCAGATCAATACGATCAATTTTTTAGCTCATATCCGGAAATTATTACTCCAGCTCGAGCAAAGAATTCAACCCATGTATTTCATCAGTATACATTAAAATTAGAAGGTGTGGATCGTAATAAATTAAAGGATTTTTTAGCAGAAAGAGAAATTCCTGCAATGATTTATTATCCGATTCCTGCACACCGCCAAAAAATGTTTGAAACTTTTGGAAGTGCCTCAACAAATTTACCACATACAGATTGGTTAACAGAACGAGTGATTTCTTTACCTATACATACTGAAATGGAACAAGAACAATTGGACGTTATCTGTAACTCAATTGCTGAATTTCTAAAAAAATAAATTTTACTATGAAAAAAATTGCTGTAATTGGCACAGGATATGTTGGTCTAGTCACCGGGACTTGTTTCGCCGAAACAGGTAATCAAGTTATCTGTGTCGACATTGACGTGAACAAAGTTAATAGAATGCGAGCAGGGGAAATTCCGATTTACGAACCACATTTAGATGTGATTTTTGAACGGAACATCAAAGCGAATCGCCTTTCATTTACTACAAATCTGGAAGAAGGAATAAAAGACGCTGAAATCATATTTTTAGCACTACCAACCCCTCCTGGAGAAGATGGTTCTGCGGATTTACGTTACATTCTAGGAGTGGCTGAAGATCTTGGTAAAATTTTGGAAGACTACAAAGTAATTGTTGATAAAAGTACTGTTCCTGTTGGCACAGCCGAAAAAGTCAGAGAAATGATTGCGAAAAACTCTAAAGTTGATTTTGATGTTGTTTCCAACCCTGAATTTTTACGAGAAGGTTATGCAGTTGATGATTTCTTTAACTAAGTAATCGAT
>CAIUKX010000573.1 GCA_903899795.1 uncultured Flavobacteriales bacterium | reverse complement strand
TTTAATACGCTCCTACTTGTATGTCTTGTTTCGTTTACTTCTTACTCACAAGATTGCGAAGCGATTGTAAGAGCTTGTAAAGCAAATTTAAAAAAGAATAGCGGTTCATTCATTTCGGACGGACAAGTATATACTGCATTTCTTGATCGTGAAAAAGCAGAATTCAAAACCACATTTTTTGGTGGTTCAACTTATCGAATTGCTGTAAGTGCTGGAACTGCTGATAACTTTGTAATTTTTACCGTAAAAGATTTACAGGGAAATATCATTTTCACTAACAAAGACTATAAAAATTCTCCTTATTGGGACTTTAAAGTTCCTAAAACCATTCCAGTTGTGATTGAAACCGAATTGGATATGGATAAAAAGATCACAGGTTGTGCGGTTATGCTTATTGGTTTCATGCAATAATTACTACGTTCAGCACATATACATACTGCTAAGCTATCATAAATGAGTGAGCGAATACTACGGGCATTGATGCAGCTGTTTGCTATTATAGCAAAAGTTGATTTTTTGCCAGATGGTAACGATGGGACTCACGAAAATGGTGGTGAACGAATAAGTTTTGGAGAAGATTCTGCGGTTGTAGAATCTTTTCTTCGTTCTGAACTGAATGCTTCTCTTGTAAAAAAATATCTTGAACTCTTTGAAGAATTTATTCAGATTCACCATGGTGTCAACGAAAGAAAAGACGGCGTAAAAAAAAGAACTTCAGTTAATTCTGTAAAAGTTCTGCGGATTTGTGCTCAAATTAACGAAGAACTTACGCAGCGCCAGAAATTCATCGTATTGATTCGTTTGTTTGAATTCATTAATTCTACAGATCATGTTAGTGAACAAGAACAAGTCTTCGTGACAACAGTTTCTGAAATGTTCAATATTTCGGAGATTGAATTCAATTCACTGAAAAATTTTCTGGAATATTCTAAAGAGCAGGTCATTGATAACAATGATGTTCTTTATATCTCTCCTTCTCACCCACTCCAATACTCGAAATTTTTCTACTTGGAAGGGTTGGATTCTGAAATCCGGGTGATCAGGATTCAAAGTATCAATACATTATTCTATCGCTATTTTGGATTAGATGAATTGTTAATGAACGGACAGATCGTACCAAAACGTACGCATGTCCTAAACCAAGGATCGACTATTAAGACTTCGAAAAGTCAGCCGGTTTATTACAGTGATATTATTTCTAAATTCTTAAAAGATGATCTGACTGAAAAAATTACTTTTAAAGTCAAGAATTTGGAATACCGTTTCAAAGAAGGGCGAGTAGGTTTACGCAATGTCAATTTCATTGAAGAGTCAGGCAAGTTATTCGGAATCATGGGAGGTTCCGGTACAGGAAAATCTACTTTTTTAAATATCCTAAACGGTAATTATGCCCCTACTCATGGAAGTGTTACGATCAACGGGATTGATGTTCACAAAGAAAAACATTTATTGGAGGGTGTTATCGGTTTCATCAGTCAAGATGACTTGTTGATTGAAGAATTAACGGTTTATCAAAATTTATTTTTCAATACCAAACTTTGTTTCAATAACCTTTCCGACAGAGCTATTCAGAAGAAAGTATTGGCAATGTTAAGTTCACTCGGATTAAGTGAAGCAAAAGATTTGGTTGTTGGCAATCCATTGGATCAAACGATATCAGGTGGACAAAGAAAGCGATTAAACATTGCTTTGGAATTGATTAGGGAACCATCCGTTTTATTTGTAGATGAACCGACTTCGGGTTTATCCTCACGTGATTCTGAGAATATTATTGATTTACTGAAAGAACTTTCATTCAAAGGGAAATTGATATTTGTGGTTATTCATCAACCATCTTCGGAAATCTATAAGATGTTTGATAGATTGTTGATTTTAGACAAAGGAGGATACCCTATTTTTGACGGAAATCCGATAGATGCAGTTGTTTATTTCAAAACAC
>CAIUKX010000572.1 GCA_903899795.1 uncultured Flavobacteriales bacterium | reverse complement strand
TCCTTCAGAGATGAATTTCTTGTAACTCTCACTGACCAAATTAAAGCGTTCCGGAGTATTTGGTTTCGTCTTGATCGGACTTCCGAATTCCGGATTGATAATATGCAAAAAAGTGAAAGGATTATCTTCCAATTTAGCTTTCAAGACATTCTTCTTATATGAATAATACGGACGTGTTGCAACAAGGTGAACTTTGTCGCGCACCGGTCGAATTGCTTTGAAAGGTTTTATTTTTGTCATTGTTTTATTTTTCGATAGATGTTTTCTGTAAAAACCGGTCACGACCTATCCCTACAGAAAACATCTGCCTCTACAATTTATTTTGAAACAAACTGTCCAATAATCAAACTGGCCAATTCTTCGCCGATTCTATCCTGAGCCTCCAATGTTGCAGCACCGATATGAGGAGTACACGCAATATTCGGATGAGATAATAAATCTTTTCTTGGATTTGGTTCGTTTTCAAAAACATCAATTCCAGCTGCTGCAACTTGACCACTGTTTAAAGCTTCAAGTAAGGCTGATTCATCGATTACACCACCGCGGGCAGCATTTACCAGACGAACTCCTTTTTTCATTTTTGCAAATTCATTCGCAGCGATGACAGCGCTTCCATCGGCTTGTTTCGGAACGTGAATGGAAATATAATCTGATTTTTTTAACAATTCATCCAAAGAAGAAGTTGGAGTAATTTCGACAGTAACTACATTATTTGTTCCGATTGGAACCTGTATTTTCGCTGTTTCAGTATGACGGTCAGAAGCGATAACATCCATTCCTACACCTAGAGCATAAGAAGTCAGACTTTGTCCGATTCTGCCAAAGCCTATAATTCCAAGGGTTTTTCCGCGAAGCTCAACACCTTTTGCATATTTCTTTTTCAACGCTGAAAAATCACCAGTTTCCATGTTTTTATAAGAGTCCTGCAGGAATCTTGAAATGGAAAATAATTGTCCCATTACCAATTCGGCAACCGATTGTGAGGAAGAAGCAGGTGTATTAATCACAATGACTCCTTTTTCACGCGCGTAAGCTACATCTATGTTATCCATTCCGACACCACCGCGACCGATCAATTTTACACCGGGACAAGCATCTATCACTTCTTTGCGAACAGTTGTAGCGCTTCGAACCAAAATCATTTCAATGTTTTGTTCATTGACAGCAGCAATCAAATCTGCCTGATCTACTTTTTCGGTTATTACCGTAAATCCGGCTTCTTCCAGTAATTGTTTACCTAAATCGGAAATTCCGTCGTTTGCTAGTATTTTCATTTTTATGGAAATTTTTGTACAGACGTTGCACTGCAACGTCTCTGTTGTAATTAATTACCCGTTTTTTCTTGCGAATTCTTTCATCACCTCTACCAATACTTCCACACTTGAAACAGGTAAAGCATTGTACATGGAAGCTCTGTAACCTCCGGCAGATCTATGTCCTGGTAATCCAACGATTCCAGCATCTTTCCACATTTTATCAAATGTTTCAGTGAGTGATTCGTCGTTTAATAAGAAAGTAGCATTCATGTTTGAACGATCTTCTACTGCAACCGGACCTCTGAACAATGGATTCGAATCGATTTCATTGTAGAGTAAGTTGGCTTTGATATTGTTTCTTTCTTCGATGGCTTTTACACCACCATTAGCTAGTGTGTGACGAAGATTAAGCATAGAAACATAAACCGAAAATACTGGAGGAGTATTCAACATGGATTCTTTTTCAACCTGTTGTTTCAAATCCAGATAGGTTGGCATAAAAGGAGAAGTAGATTTTCCCAAGATTTCATCTTTTACAATGTACAATGTAGCGCCTGCAGGTCCAAGATTTTTTTGAGCACCAGCGTAGATTAGATCAAAATCAGCAACGTTTATTTCTTTTGAAAAAATATCAGATGACATATCGCAAACCAATGGTAAGGATGTTTTAGGAAATTCTTTGAATTGAGTACCAAAGATGGTGTTGTTGGACGTGAAATGCAGATAATCTAAATCAGACGGAATGGAGTACCCTTTAGGGATGTAGCTAAAGTTTTTATCTTCAGAAGAAGCAACTGTAACAATGCCCACACAACTCTGTAACACTTTGGATTGAGACAAACATGTGACAATCATCGACCATGCAGCCATGTTTAACTGCATTCCTGTGCAAGTGTTTTTCGTTTTATATTTTCAGCAGC
>CAIUKX010000571.1 GCA_903899795.1 uncultured Flavobacteriales bacterium | reverse complement strand
TTACTTCAAATCAACAACAATCTGTGGTGAAATTTTTAGAGTGTGCACCAACTGAGTTGTTCAAGCGTGAACAACAGCAATTAGCGGTGTTGCGAGAAACAGGGATATTTCTTACGCCAAATGTGATAGGGCAAGAAGCTGATTTTATATTACTCGACTATATTCATCCACGTCATGCTACTGATGATGATTGGTGGCACGAAACCTTCATTGAAAAGATCTTGTATTTAATGATGCAGGATGAGTCAATTGCTTTGGGTTTTTCAAATTTTATTGCCGTTGATGAAGATGGAATAAAGGGGAACCATTATCCTGATTTTTATCCATATTTGAAAGAGTTTGAAGTGAAAAATAAAAGACTGAAAATTCAAAATTACATCAATCAATTTGAAGGTTTTGGAAAATCAAACTTGTATTTTTCAATTTTTAGAATTGAATTTTTAAAGAATGATTTTGTGCGAAATGTCTTATTGAAGGAAGTATTAGCAGGAGATTTACAGATTAATTTGTATTGTTTGTTAAGAGGGAATTTTTATGTTCATTCTGATGAGTTGTTTAAAGTCACATTCGACAATCAGAAGTTCTATGAACCTGATAAGATGGAAAATAAGATCGTTGATTTTTTGTTTTTGACATTCGATGTGAAAAAATTTAAATCATTGAGGAATAAATGGTCGGCTTATTTAGTGGCAATGTATTCAATTGTGAATAATTCAGACCTTACTTTTTTTACTAAAATGCAACTACATGGGACAATCACTAAGAAGCGCTTACTTTTCTTTTATGATTGTATATGTATGACAACTCGTCTGAGGGGATTTGATGTATTTGCAAGGATTAAAAGAAAACATTGTTTGGAATGATCTATAATTATTGAAATTATTAAAAATGAATTATTTGAGAAATTTATTAAAGAAAAAGGATGTTGCTATTCCAATTGAGGATCAATATAAAAAAAATAGTTATTCCCAATGTGGTGAAGATTTAATTGTTAAGCATATTTTTGAAGCTCTCAAAATTGAAAAACCAAGTTTCATTGATATTGGAGCCCATCATCCATTTTACATGAATAATACTGCTCTTTTTTCACTGTTAGGTTCAAGAGGAATTAATATTGAACCTGATCCAACCCTATTTCTCCGTTTCCCGGTAAATCGAAAAAATGATGTCAATTTAAATATTGGAATTAGTGAAATCGAATCTGAAGAGGATTTTTATATAATTTCTGTACCGACGTTAAATACTTTTTCAAAAGAAACTGCTTTGAATTATGAAAAAGAGGGTGAATATAGAATTGTCGAAGTAAAAAAAATCAAAACGAATACAATTCAAAATATAATTACTGAATATGCAAATGGTATTTTCCCTGATTTTTTGAGTTTAGATGCTGAAGGTATAGACGAGTTGATTCTTCATTCGATAGATTTTGAAAAAAATTACCCTATAGTAATTTGTATAGAGACGATTTCATTTTCTCAAAGTGGAAATGGTGAAAAAAACAAAAAAATCATCAATTTTTTGGAATCAAAAGGTTATTTATTTTATGCGGATACGAATATAAACTCCATTTTTGTATTTAAAGATAAGTGGTTGAGATGACTTTTTTATAAAACAATGAAAACAGCAATTGTAACAGGTTCTTCTGGGTTAATCGGTGCTCAAACAACAGCATTTTTGCATGATAAAGGATATAAAGTTGTAGGGATAGATAATGATATGAGGGCCTATTTTTTTGGTGCCGAATCGTCTACGAAAGAATCGAATGATATCTTGTTAGCTACGTATGAAAATTACGAGTATTTTAATTGTGATATCAGAGACTATCAGGCGCTGGAGAAAATCTTTGACAAATTCAGAACCAATGTGGAAATTGTTATACATACAGCGGCTCAACCATCACACGATTGGGCAGCTAAAGAACCATTGACTGATTTTTCTATAAATGCAGTGGGAACAATGAATTTGTTAGAATTAACACGTTTATATACCCCAAAATCAACGTTCATTTTTACTTCGACGAATAAAGTCTACGGAGATACCCCAAATTTTTTGAAGGGAATCAAAGAAGATACAATGAGATGGGAATGTTATACTGATCAAAATGGACTATATTCAATAGATGAGCATATGTCGATCGATGATACAAAGCATTCAATTTTTGGTGCTTCCAAAGTTGCTGCTGACGTTATGTGTCAGGAATATGGTAAATATTTTGGAATGAATGTTGGAATTTTCAGAGGCGGATGTTTAACCGGTCCCAATCATGCAGGTGCTGAATTACATGGTTTTTTATCATATTTGGTTAAATGTATTGTAAATAATAAACCCTATACGATTTTTGGTTACAAAGGAAAACAAGTCAGAGATAATATTCATTCGTATGATTTGGTGAATATGTTTTGGAATTTTCATCTGAATCCCAAACAGGGGGAAGTATACAATGCTGGTGGAGGAAGAAATAATTCCATTTCCATTTTGGAAGCGATTCAAATGATCAATAAATTAGCAGGTACAAATTGGGATCAATTCACGTTATCTAATGAGAATAGAATTGGCGATCATATTTGGTATATTTCCGATTTGACAAAATTTAAGTCACATTATCCGGAATGGGATATTACAATCACGCTAGAAGATACGATTAAGCAAATGATTGCATTTGAACAGCATAAAATGAAATAAATGGTTGTCGTAAAGTTGATGGGAGGACTAGGTAACCAGATGTTTCAGTATGCATTTGCAAAAAATCTGG
>CAIUKX010000570.1 GCA_903899795.1 uncultured Flavobacteriales bacterium | reverse complement strand
ATTCCTCCAGGGGAGTGCCTCATTATGTTACGTGTCCGGTTATTCCCCGGTTTTTCCACAGCGGTATTACAAACTGGCCCGCCAACCTTGGGTGTTAATTGATTTTTTTAATTATATGTGAGCCGTGATTTATTAAATTTTGCCTTTTATATGTGATTGATGTATTCTGCAACTTATCTGTCCGTTGTAATAATCATCTGATTCTAATACTTTTCTTTCAAATTGGATTCTAGCTTCTATATAGGTACACGCAGATTTACTTTTGCAATAAAATAATATTTCTCTTTTGAAATTTTCTTTACCTAATAACGCAATATCTTTTTTTAATTCATCTGAACTGGACCAATATTCTTGCCAATCGCTATCTATTTTGCTTCTAATCTTTTTCTTTTTCTTTGTGCCATTTTTTAATTGTACAGTCTTATAAGTAGTTTTCGCAAACTTTGCGAGTTTCTTACCTATATATTTTCTATTATTTGTTAAATTTTCTATGCAGTAAACATATCCAACACAATCTTCTGGTAATGTCTCTACAATTTGATCTTGGTATATCCACGACATTAATCTTTCCAAGAAACAAAATGTACGCTATACCATTCATGTTGAACCTCCATGCCCAATTGATCAAACATAATATCCAGACTTTGTAAACTATGCATACATACATGTCCATTACGTGGCGAAATATACCAAAAATTTATACCCTCATCTTTGATAATATCGTTGGCTAATGTCTGTATGATTAGTTGACCAGATTCGGAATCAATAAAATTAATCATTTCCTTTGCCGTTTCATACGGGGTTGGGGTATGTTCAAGTACCTCAAATGAGGTAACAACATCAAATTTGGTATCTTTGTCAAATGTAGGATCTTTCTTCCACATTGGATCCCATGATTCACACTTCCATCCCAATTTAGATATTTCTGTTCCAAATACCGAGTTCCCTGCTCCGTAGTCTAGCAATGTTATACTTTTATCATCGTTTAGGTACGGTAAAATCCAGTTAACTAAATTGTTAGGTCTTTTGATCATATATTCTGGATCCACTATGTTGTAATCTTCATTATAGATATTTTCTAAATAATCATCAATGGTCCATTCATCAAAATCTACAGTAAAAATAAATTTACAGCTATTGCATTGATGATAATATACAGCATGTCCCATGAAAGGCATTTTGTCCTTGACCTTGTCCCCTTCACAGTTCTTATTAAAATCAACTGGACCCAATATAGAAGTATGTCCATCACATATTTTGCAACTCACAGATTTATATCTATTGATTTGTAGCATTATCATTATTTCCTGTTCTTATTTTTTTCCGTCGTCCAGATCCGCGTTTTCCTGGTAATGTACACCCGGCTCGCGGCTTTTTTCTTGATTCTTTTAGTACTCTGTTGTTTTCTTTATAGGCTTCGCGGCAAGCAACTCTCATTTCTTTTTCAAGTTTGATCATTTCCATAAGAGCGATTCGAATTTTTCTACTACTTTCCAACCCTATATATTTTACAAAGTTATCATGGTAGTTATGCACAATCATGAGTTGCTCTACATATTTTGAGTAAAGTTTCTGATATTCGATTAGAT
>CAIUKX010000569.1 GCA_903899795.1 uncultured Flavobacteriales bacterium | reverse complement strand
AGCGCTTTGGTAAGTTGTTTTTTTAGTTCATTTTGGAATTACTCATTCCATGTTTTTGTAATCAAAGTTCGCCATGTGATATTCATCTGTGCTTGCGCGAAAAGTTCGCATGGCTATTTCACTTCTATTATTTTGAAATCAGGTGAAATTCATGACGGTCACCGCCTTTGGTGTAGTAGTACCAAAATGATTTTTCTTCCAATTTGAGGATGTATAATGTCCGTGAAGATTGATCATCGTTTCCGGTCAATTTGATCTCCTTATCTTTGTTTTGGAAAGCCCAGGTACCTGCACCGCTCAAAATGCTCCAGCTGTATGAGTACGCTCCGCTTTTTGAAAATGTTTCCGTGTAACTAGATGCCAATGAAGTGTAGTCAGATCCGTTGATTTTGTAATTATCAACCGTCCATTGATTGGATACACGTTGTGTTCTTGTTCTGATACTAAACATTGGACCATCGTCGTATTTTTGACAACTTTGAAAAGTAGGTACTAATGCTCCGATAAAGAGTAACTGGATGATGCGTGTTTTTAATTGTTTTTTCATTTTTTTTAGTATTTGTATGATGAATTAAAATCGGTAACCAATAGTTGCTTGGTACCATACGTTTTTGTAACGAGGAATTGTTGAAGTTCCATTACCATTGTTGTTCTGAATATCCCAGCCCATGCGAGCTCCAATAACCATGTGTTTAAGTGTGAAATCAATTCCACCGGTTACACATAACGTGTTTTTACGGATGTTATCATTTTCAAAAGCTGTTTGTTGATCTACAGTTGTAGTATTTGATCCAAACACATCTTTTTGTCTCATTAAATACGAGTACTGTGGACCAGCCAATAAGGTGATGAATTCAGTCGGTTTGAATGCGAAAAGCAAAGGGATATCAATATAAGTGGTTGTACGTGTGAAGCTGTAATTATTACCGAACAACAATCCTGATGCAGAAAAACCTTTTTGAGAAATCAGTATTTCAGGTTGAATCCCTAAGTATTTTCCAAGTGGAATGCTTACGAAAGCACCTGCTGCCAAACCAAATTTTGAATTGGCATTGAACTGTTCACCTTTGGAGTCGTAAACATTGGAAAGATTCATTCCAACTTTACCGCCAACCATTAATTTTTCACGGAAGTCAGTTGTGTTATCATCTTGCGCCATTCCTGATAATGATATCGTTGTTACAGCAAGGAAAAGCGTTATTTTATTTTTCATGAGTTTTTTTTCTTTAGTTATTGGGTATTAGTTATTAGGCATTAGGAATTAGGTTGATTTGCAAATTATTTTTCGTTATCTGATTTCAAATCGTTGAATTTCTTCGCTAATTCAGCCATATCCTGATCGTATTTAGTTTTGAAATTGTTCCAGTTTTCTTTGTTATCTTCTTTGTAACCTTCCATTCTCATTTTCAGATCAGAATTTTTTTCTTCCAATTCCGCGATTCTTTTTTTGTAATCTTCTTTCGCATCTTTTTTCTCTGATTCGACTCTTGCTTTGAATTCAGCAAAATTTTTGTCATTCGAAGCTAACTTTTCAGCATTTTGCTTTTTGTAGTTCGCAACGTCTTTTGCCAAGTCTTTTTTAGCTGCTTCCAAATCTTTGTTCGATTGGTCAACATTGTTTTGCTCTTTCGCTACCTTTTTTTCTGATTTATTTACATTTCTGTCTTGCGCTGCTGCTGTAAAAGATAGTGCTGTTACTGCTGCGAATAATGCGATTGTATTTTTCATAATTTTTATTTTTTTATTGTTTGTAATTAGTTATCGGGCAATAGGTAATGGGCAATAGTGATTAGCCATTAGGCAATAGATTGGTTGATAAACAATCCGTGCTTCAACTAGTAGCTATTGCCTAAAAACGAATGACTATTTATTTACTTTTTTACTAGTTGTCAAATTCTTGAATTCTTTTTCCAATGCATCCAAGTCATGACTGAATTCACGTTTGAATGTTTTCCAGTTTTCTTCTCCTGAAGCTTGGTAATGATTCATTTTATATCTTAAATCTTCATTTTTCTTTTCAAGATCTGCGATGTTGTTTTTAAACTCTTCTTTGGTTGCTGTTTTATCTTTTTCAAGCTTGGTTTTGTAATCCATAATGCCTTGCTCATTCGCTGCAATTTTGGTTGCATTTTCTATTTTGAATTCTTCAACTTCAAGAACATATTCCTTTTTAGCTTCCGTTAAGTCTTCTTGTGCTTCAGATACTTTTTCTTGTTTTTCTTTCACTTTTTCAGCTGATGAAGTACAACTTGTTGTAATCATGGTTACTGTAAATAAGGATACTGCTGCTGCTGTAATTGTTTTGTACATTTTGATTGGTTTATTTTAATGTGTGTTTATAATTCAGAAATCAACTTTTGAATTTCTTCTTTTGTTTTTCCTAGTTTGATTTGAAGTCTTCCCAACATTTCGTCTTTTTTTCCTTCTACCAGCAAAACATCACTATCTGTAAGAACAGCGAACTTTTGTTTCAGTTTGCCTTTCATTTCGTTCCAGTTTCCTTCTATTACGGATTTGTTTGTCATAATTTTTTGAATTTCCTGTGAATTAATTTCCACATGACAAAGGTGGCTATGTTTGACTCCCTTCGTGTTATAGAATTGTGGACTTATGTTGTAAGATTCACACTTTTGAATAAATTTTTAGTTTTAAATTTTGGATTAGATGAAAGATTGTAAGACTCAAGACATAAGACTTGAGATCAATAAAACAAATGAGATAGTCAATTGGATTGTTTATAGGTGTAGAACCTTAAAAGTCAGACTGAGTATTCCGATATCAGTTATGTAAAGCCGGTTGAGATTGTTTGACTACAGCGTAGTCAAACATTATTAATCATGGGGCAGTATACCTATGATCCTCGACTACAGAGTAGTCGTATATGTGCCCATGTAAACTGGTGTTTGATGTGTTTTGTGTGGTGTTCGACTACTCTGTAGTCGAAGTCTAGTAGGTGAGCATTATTATGCATGTTCAACTCCTCCGGAGTTGAGTAATAAATTTCGACTTACTGCAATCTCACTAAAACAAAAAAAAACGCCACCCTCGAAAGGATGACGCTCGAACCGTGCATTAATTTTTTTATTTAGTTCTTCATGATGATAAATTCTGTACGTCTGTTTTTTTGGTTTTCAGCATCCGGACAAGTCGAAATATTGACACCCTGGCAATCACAGCTGTTGACTAATTTGGTTTCCCCGTAGCCAAAACCGGTGATTCTTTCTGGTTTTGTAATTCTTTTCTTGATGTATTCCAAAGAAGCTTGTGCTCTTCTCTCAGATAATTGCTGATTGTACGTTTTGGAAGCGCTGCAATCGGTATACGATCCCAGTTGGATCACAATCGTCGGGTAATCGTTCATGATGGAAACAATTTTGTCCATTTCTTTTGCAGCATCGGGACGGATATTGGATTTATCCAAATCAAAATAAGCAACATCTTTGGAGATATTTCCCTCGTATTTTAAGGCTGTTTTGGCAACAACTCCCAAATCCGTTCCTACTACTAGGTGCGTAGAATCGATGATGAATTTGTTCTGAAGCACCACATCTGAATAAACAAACGGTTCTTCACGATACGTGCTCGCATTGTTGTGTCCATCCAAGTAATCCTTTTTACTTCCTGTAAGCATGTACATTTTATTGGATTGCGCCAGGAAAGAGTAGGAGCCATCTTCTTTTGAAGTAAGTGTATCCATTTCACTGCTGTTTTCTTCCTGAAGCGTGACATTGGTGAAAGGAATTCCTGCATCATTTTTGTCACGGGCAAATCCTTTGATGATTTTTCCATTCTCCAATAATTTCAGGAAATCAACTGAATAGATATTGTCAAATCCTTTTGGATCTCTGTTCGATGAAAAATAACCGTTCGAAAGCGTATCGTTGCAGATTAACGCGTAATCGTCGTGAGCAGAATTCAATGGAAATCCAATGTTGGATACATGACCGAATTTGTTTTCGTTCGTCATACACATGAAAATATCCAAGCCTCCGAAACCGTTGTGACCGTCTGAAGTAAAGAAAAACAGGTTCTTTTTTTCTTGCAGGAAAGGAAACATTTCGTCGCCTTCCGTGTTGATTTTTGAACCCAGGTTTTCCGGTTTAGACCATTCGTTCTTATCGTTTTTGGTAGATTTATATAAATCAGCGCCTCCGAATCCTCCGGGCATGTTGCTGGCGAAGAACATTGTTTTTCCATCGTTGCTTAAAAACGGTTGTGCTACAGAGTAAGCAGGGTCGTTGTATTTGAACGCTTCAGGTTTAGCCCATTTTCCATCTGTTTTGGTGCTTGTGTAAATCTGAATTTCGACCACTTTATCTTTGCTTTTATCTTTTGGATTATTGCGTGAAAAAGCCATCATTGTTCCGTCTTTACTAAAACTAGCGGGACCGTCGTGAAATTTAGTATTTAAACATTTCTCGAAAGTTTTTGGAGCTTTTAATTGTTTTCCATCCAGTTCAGAAACATACAAATCTAAAAACGGCTGATTGTTCCAATTGTATTTCCGATTAATCACCGAGTGATCCTGACGGGTCGAAGCAAAAACAATCTGATCCATGTAATAACTCGTTCCGAAGTCATCCGAAGTTGTATTGATATCCATCGGGATGATTTTGAATTTACCATCGTCAGTTAATGCCGTTTTGAAATCGATGCGGTTATTGACATAACTTTTGGCACGAAGATCATCCGGTTTTGCTTCCTGGAATTTTTCCATCCATTTAGCTGATTCGTCATATTTTCCATTCATTTTCAGAACCGTTGCATAGTTGTAGTAATCTTCCGCTACCGGGATAGAAACTTCAGACAATAACTGAGCATAAGCAGATTCAGCAAGTACATTTTGCCCGGTTTTATGGTAGCTCATGGCTAAATTCCGCTGACCGTCCAACGTTAAATGCTTGGTATGTTTGTAAGTATCAATTGCTTTTTGGTACGAATAGGTAAATGCATACCGGTCGCCCTTCAATTCTTTGTGCGATTTTTCCTGCGCATGTATGCTGCCGTTGATTCCGATCAGCATAAATAGGGGAATGAATAATTTGTTCATGTTATCTGTATTTAAATGATTAGAAATATCTTGGAGAATGAATTTGTTTTTTGCTTGCCGTCAGAATGTCGTAACGCAGCATCAATTCATGACTTCCCTGGTTGTATTTAGCTGTTCTGAGTCCGTAAGACCAGTCGTAAGAGTAACCGATATGAAATTGACTCATGATGTCAAAACCAACCAGAACTCCGGCAGCATCACCAGTTCTGAACATTGCACCCAAGGTTACTTTATTCATCAATAAAAACGAAGCAGTAAGATCCATTTGAATAGGAGCAGCCGCAGTTACTTTCACCAAAGTTGTCGGTTTGAAAATGACATTTTTAGAAAGATTGATTGCTGTACCTGCGATGAAGAAGTAATGTCTCTGTTCTTTCCCGATCAAGGTTGTACCGTTGACCTGGTTCGTAGGAGAAATTTTACTTTCCACCAAATTCGGAACCGAGATTCCAGCATAGAAACGTTCTCTCGAGTAATACGCTCCGATTCCGAAGTTCGGAGTGACACGGTTCACGATGTTGTTTTGAAACGTAGGATCAACTTGCTGATCCAGTTGAAGTGTATTCAAACGAGCTTGCAATACGTTGATTCCTCCGCTTACACCCAAGGCTAACTTCGATTTCTCATTCAATTTGATCATGTAGGAAAAACTTCCGATAATGGATGTATTGTTTACAGGACCTATTTTGTCATTCATCACAGCCAAACCCAAACCGATAGGCCTGTTTTTGATCGGTGTATGGATAGTAATCGTCTGCGTACTTGGAGCACCAGCAAAATCCACCCATTGTGAACGGTGAAGCGCAGTGATTGTCAAAGCATCTCTGCTTCCCGCATAAGCAGGATTAACCGCCAGCGTATTGTACATGTAATGAGTAAACATAGGAGCCTGCTGAGCGTTGACCGCAAAACTTCCGATGGTGCATACCAAGGCAATTTTTATTTTTCTGAATCCTTTCGGGATATCTATTTGTGTATTTTTTTTCATGATCATTTTTATTTGATGCGTAAACTGTTTAGTTTTCATTTTTGAAGGAGATTCTCATCTCCCCCTTTGGAGGAAGTGAATAGGAATTGTTAATACGCAGTAAATACTAATGTTTCGACGTTTTTTCATGCCTCAAGGTTAAAATAAGGTGCATAATTGGAATCTCAAGTATTTTTTAACATCAATAAAATATAAGCAATTTGAATCTATTTCATTAAACTTCAGATAAAATACTAATTTAACAACTCAATAGCTTTTTGTAATAATTCATCTACACCAATTTTTACACCTTGAATTGTTGGTTTTACTTCTATATCAGGTATTATTCCAACTCTTTGAGTTTCACTTCCATCTGGATAATATATACCAATACCACTTATCATTGTATGAATACCACTTGGTAATGTGAATTTTGATACATTACCATCAGCTCCTGCGGTTGTACTTCCAATTACTGTAACATTTGGGGCTGTCCTCAAAGCCATAGCAGTATATTCTGCTTGGCTTTGAGTATCTTCATTTACAATGATAATAATTTTACCTT
>CAIUKX010000568.1 GCA_903899795.1 uncultured Flavobacteriales bacterium | reverse complement strand
CGATCTCAATGCCACAGGCCGTACACAATTTGATCCAGCCAAGGATCGGGGATTTTATCACGTTGATCTTGATGGGTTCGACAAGTTAGGTAAAACCGATGTTGGTTATGCAAATCTCGTAGCTCAATATGCAGGTGGTGGCCGTGTCTACGGAAAACCGAGACATTTTAAGCAATTCATTGCAATTGATTTTGATTTTTTAAAAACTAAACTTGGGTCTGCATATTTAGCAACCTACGGTGATGAAAAATTAGACGATGCAATACGTGATAAACTATTAGAAAAAGGAATTGCTGAGGAAGATGGTAGCATTAATAAAGAAACTGTAAATCTTAAAGGTAAAACCTATGTTGAGGCATTAGAGGAACTCTTTAAAACTAGAGTAAGAAAACTACCTATACATTCATTTATTGTTAAAGACGTTTCTTTAGCAAACGAAATTATATCCAACACCCCCAAAAATGGTATCGGTGTATTACATGCATATAAATGTACAAGATATTGGAAAGACTTTATGAGTCTCAATATACTTGCAAATAGTAATAAAACAGAATTTATTCATGTAACTAAAATGCTAACCACTGCTGGCGGTTTAACACGTAAGGCAGAAGGATTGTCTAATATTGATGTAATTGATTGCACCCCCGACGCAAATTTATCAGTGGATACAATTAAAAAATTGTACAGAGAATCTAAGGGTGCTGGAAATAAAAGGGTATGGATCAAGAGTGGGTTTGAGGGAGATAGCATTAGAACTAGAGATTTAAACAATTTTTTTCAATCTATAAATGATGCTGCTAAACTAATCGATATTGACGAAGCCGATATCGATGTTTGGAAAAATTTAGAAAATATGCTTAGTCCGATATTAAACGGAAAAGGCGAACCTCTTATTGTTATAAAAACCGGCAGTGGGTATCAAAAAATTCGTCTTGGTATTGCCGAAGTTGGGTTGGATAAAGAGTTTGCAGGCCGTATAGTATATTTTGCTGAATCTATTACTACACAACAAGATGTTGAATATGCAAAATTTGTAGATATGGATGTATCTATGTCTCACGTACTAGCTAAATGTAATTTTGAAGTTGTTATTGATTCCAATGATCTATCTGCTATACACAATAATATAAATCCAGATTATTTAACTGATTACTCTAAGGGGTATGCCGATGGTGATAAACAGTGGCTCAAAGGATTATTTGATCGTTTTTTTGAGCCAGAGCTTATCCCAGGAGCAACTAATCGGTGTTATGTAACCAATATTCTTAATCGCTGTATTGAGAATATGTTAATCAAACATTCTGCCTACTATACAGACAAAGATGTAGACATTTATAAAAATAGATCATTTATCGGTATACAAATTAATACTCAAACAGCCAGTAAAGTTGAACAACAAAAGTTTGCAGATAACTTCACTGAGCTGTATGGCAATCGTGCATTTATTATCGATGCCTCCCAATTTCAACGCGGTAATGTAGAATCTAAAGTTGATAAAATTATTAAAAAGGCATTTGATGACGGCACGCTCAGTAATAAACAGTTTATTGTTATATTAAATCCACGATGGGCAATGGCTAATAGAAGTTTTAGTCAGGGCTTAATTGATATGACAATTGAAGCTCGAAACAATTTAGATGGCCAAGCCGAAAATCGAGGACTAACCGATACCGACAAGGATTTTAATAATGGCTTAACAATAGACGGTAAAAAGAAACTGTTAAGTGTTTCTATACATTTGGCATTCGAAGACACAACGTCAACTATGCAACAGGTGTATGATCAATTGACATTAGATAATAAATTTGCCGAAAGCGAAGGAAGACGTAAATTGCTAACACCTGTAGCAAATCACTGGAAATTCATTGGATATGATAGTGTTATGCTAGAAGAAAAAGACATATCTAAAGAAATTGAAAATGTT
>CAIUKX010000567.1 GCA_903899795.1 uncultured Flavobacteriales bacterium | reverse complement strand
TTCAAAAGTACGAGTTGCAACTTTTGACACCTTCATTGTTTTCTGCAATTGGTTTTGGAATTGCTGGAGTTATTGGCATTTTCATCATCATTATTCAACTAGTGAGAGGCAAAGAATCATTGCATGGAAAGAGTATTTTAGCGGGTGTGGTTCTAGGGATTCCAAATTATTTTTGCATTTTCTTTTTGATGGAATCGTATCGATCTACCGGATGGAATGATTCCACGGTATTAGCTATTATGAATGTCTCAATTGTGATGGTTTCAGCTATAGTTGGATTTGTAGTGTTTAAGGAGAATGCCAATCGTCAAAAAATAATCGGTTTGGCAGCTTCGATTTTAGCGATTGCTTTGCTTTATTTTGCCTCGGTTTAAATCAAATTCAGAGTTATTCTTTTACATTAATTTACCCTTGATATTTTCAATCAAAAAATGCACTTTTGCTGAACTAAAAAACGAAAATGAAACTATACCCTATCAATACTGGAAATTTTAAGCTTGACGGAGGAGCTATGTTTGGAGTTGTTCCGAAAACACTTTGGAATAAAACCAATCCCGCTGATGAAAACAACATGTGCGAATGGTCCATGCGTTGTCTTTTGATCGAAGATGGAAAACGACTGATGCTGATTGATACAGGAATTGGGGATAAACAATCTGAAAAATTCTTTTCTCACTATTATTTGTCCAATAACGCAAGTTTGATAGCAAGTTTAAAGTCTTATGGATTTTCACCTGATGATATCACAGATGTATTTTTGACCCATTTGCATTTCGATCATTGTGGTGGAGCCATTCAATGGAATAAAGACAGAACGGGATTTCAACCAGTTTTCAAAAATGCAATTTATTGGAGTACAGAAAATCATTGGAAATGGGCTACTGAACCGAATCCAAGAGAAAAAGCATCCTTTCTTTCTGAGAATATTTTACCGATTCAGGAAAGCGGTCAATTACAGTTTATAGAAAGAACGGGTGATTTTACCAAAAATGCATTTCAGAATATCGATGTGCTTTTCGTCGATGGACATACAGAAAGTATGATGATTCCACACATAAAATACCAGGAAAAGACCTTGGTTTTTATGGCTGATTTACTTCCAAGTACCGGACATATTCCTTTGCCGTACGTGATGGGTTACGACACAAGACCGTTGTTGACGTTGACTGAAAAAGAGAAATTTCTCCAAAATGCGACGAACGAAAATTTTATTTTATTTTTAGAACACGACAGCGTTAGTGAATGCTGTACACTTCAAAATACCGAAAAAGGAATTCGTTTGGATAAAAGTTTTCAGTTTTCTGAAATCTTTCACTAAAATTTACTATTTTTCATATATAATTTACGCTTGATCAGATAAAAACAACGCTATGGAAAAGTATTTAAGACTGTATTTAAACGATGTTAATACGGTAATTATTCCTGGATTGGGGACGTTAACAATAACGAATCAAGCGTTAGGGGAAACGATGTTTATGCCCTATTTGAAATACGATGATGGTAAATTATCGGCCTACATTGCTCAGAAAGAAGGAATTTCTCTCGACGATGCAAAGAGTAAGCTGAAAGATTATATTCAATCTATTCTTGATGCATTGGAAAGCGGTCGAAATTTTCCTGTTGAAGGATTGGGTTACTTTTCGAAAGATAGTATCGGTGATGTTCAATTTGTAGATGGTGATGCACCCGCTTCAGGTTCTGTATCTGATGTTAAAGCTCCTGAAGTAGAAATAAAGTCTGAAGATTCTGTTGCTCCGGTTTCAGTTCCCACCGTGGATAATTCTGCTCACAATTCCGAAATGGAAGTTCCTTTGGCTGATCCAGCTGTAGTAACTGCTCCGAAGAAAAAATCTTTTTTCGGAATGTTTGGTAAGAAAGAAAAGCCACAAGTTCAGCAGCAAGAAGAATCTGAAGAGTTAGAATCTTCGGCTCATGAGATAGAAGAACCAATTGCATCAGTTTCAGTACCGGAAGAAAATGAAGTTGAACTTGAAGCGGTTGAGCATATTGATCCGATAATAGTTGAAGAAC
>CAIUKX010000566.1 GCA_903899795.1 uncultured Flavobacteriales bacterium | reverse complement strand
ATCTTCAAATAGATTAGGCTTCCTTTATTTTTTAGAGGGAGCTTTTATTTTTTATATCAATTGAAATTTTGGAAGCATTATTTAATGTATCCGGAATAGAATAACTAATTTTAGATACTTAAACAATACTATCGATATGGCATTTTTTGGTCTGTTCTCACGTGATAAAAAAGAAAGTCTGGATAAAGGACTTGAAAAGACAAAACAAAGTTTCTTTTCCAAACTTGCAAGATCTATTGTTGGTAAGTCGCGTGTAGATGCTGATGTACTTGATAATTTAGAAGAAATATTAATTTCTTCTGATGTTGGGGTTGATACGACACTTAGAATCATTGAACGAATTGAAGCTAGGGTGGCTAAAGATAAGGTTCTGGGAACGGATGAATTAAATGCGGTATTGCGTGATGAGATCGGACAGTTGATGTCTGAAAATAACTCTTCAGACTCGGTTGAGTTTGAGGTTCCGGCAGTCGCTGATGGCCCATATGTGATCATGGTAGTTGGTGTCAATGGTGTTGGAAAAACGACAACCATTGGTAAATTGGCGCATCAATTCAAGAGGATAAATAAAAAGGTCGTATTAGGGGCTGCAGATACATTTAGAGCAGCGGCAGTTGATCAGTTGATTATTTGGTCGCAAAGGGTAGGGGTAGATATTGTTCATCAGGGAATGGGGGCTGATCCGGCTGCTGTGGCATTTGACACATTACAATCTGCGAAATCTCAGGGAGCGGATGTTGTAATTATAGATACGGCAGGTAGGTTGCACAACAAAGTGAACTTAATGAACGAGTTGAGTAAGATTAAGAGGGTGATGGAAAAAGTTGTTCCTGGTGCGCCTCATGAAATACTATTGGTGTTGGATGGTTCTACCGGTCAGAATGCGTACGAACAAGCGCGACAGTTTGCATTGGCGACAGATATCAATGCTTTGGCAATCACGAAATTAGACGGTACAGCTAAAGGAGGAGTTGTAATTGGGATTTCTGATCAAATGAAAATCCCTGTTAAATACATAGGAGTAGGTGAAGGAATTGATGATTTACAAGTGTTCAATAAAACAGAATTTGTAGATTCACTTTTTTCTGAGTAACTCTTTATTTTTTAAATGTTATTTTAATTATTTAACAGTAAAATATTATTTTGTTTTCGAATTTGTAATTCGTTAAAAAAATAAATATCATTGTAAGTATAATTTTTTTTCATATTTTTAGCATGCTAAAACATGTAAAATTATGAGATTAAAAACTATTTACACAAAGTCCATTTTATTTTTCGGTCTTACTTTATTCCTTGCTAATGGGCAGGTGTCAGCGCAGGTAAATGCTGCTACAGGAAATAAGACTGGGACTATTGCTACGCCTGAGGAACCATGTGGTTTCGATAAAATCTACAAGAAAAAGATGCAGGATCCTGTCTTTAGACAGATGATGCAACAACACAACCAACATATGGCTGAATTGGTGACGCATCCAATGGAGAAAACGGTGTATCATATTCCTGTTGTAGTACATGTATTGCACAAAGGTGAAGCTATTGGAACTGGTACGAACATTTCTGATGCGCAAATCCAAAGTGCGATTGATAATTTGAATCAAGTGTGGGCAAATACCTTTGGTTCAACACACCCAAGTGTTGACATGGGAATTCAATTTCAGTTGGCGGTACGTGATCCAAACTGTAATACAACTACTGGGATTAATCGCGTAAATGCAAGTGCTGTTCCCAATTATTCTAGTGATGGTGTGAATTTAAGTGGGGGTGTTGGTGCTGATGAACACACGTTGAAAGATTTGAGTAAATGGCCTACGGATCAGTACATGAATTTTTGGATTGTATCTGAAATTGATGGTAATAATGGGGGGTGTGGAACGCAGGGATACTGTAATTTGCCTGTAGGTATTGATCAATACAATGGGGCAGTAATGATGGCGGGCACTTTTGGTTATGATCCAACAGGTTCTTTAGGATATTATATGGGAGCTTGTGGTGGAGATAATGGAACTGTAGTTCACGAAGTAGGTCACTTTTTTGATTTATATCACCCATTCCAGGATGGTGATGTGGGAGTTTGTCCTCCTGCTGAAACAACTGCAAATTGTACTACTATGGGGGATTTCGTTTGCGATACTCCACCGACCATGAATTATTTAGGATATAATAACAATACAATTTATTTCGGTTGTCCAACTGGTCACCAAAACGAATGTGCAAGTGGTAATATCGATCAGGTAATGCATAATATTATGAACTATATGAGTTGCACAGATCGTTTTACAGCTGGACAGCAAACTAGAGTTCAGGCTTGTGTAACGAGTTCAAGAGCGAGTTTGACAACTTCCTTAGGGTTAACTCCTCCAACGGGTACTTTCACACAACCTGTCACAGCTTGTGCTTCGATTACTACAGGACAAGGATTGACAGGAGGATATGCAGGTATTACAGAAGTTATTTTTAGTAATTTGGATAAAGTTTCTTCCTCAACAGATCAAGATAATCCAACCAACGGTTATATGAATTTTGCTAATTCTTGTTTGAGTGT
>CAIUKX010000565.1 GCA_903899795.1 uncultured Flavobacteriales bacterium | reverse complement strand
CGAACCCGCGACCTCCGCCGTGACAGGGCGGCATTCTAACCAACTGAACTACCGAACCAATATTTTGTAAGTCTGTGAGGACTTTTCGAAAACAATCGAACTTTCTGATACAATCTGAAAGGTAAATATTGTGTATGCTTTTCGTTTAAAGCGTTGCAAAGGTAAGCATTTATTATTGAATTGCAAGTGGCTGAGCGCTTTTTTTTATTTTTTTACATTTTTAAAACCTCTGATTCCTATGATAATCCTGAAAATAGAACATAACTAGTTGAATAACATTCGTAATCAGCGATGATCATCTCTGAATTGAAATCTATTTTTTGAAACAGCGCTTCTGTTTTTTATACTGGATCACAACAGAATCCCGATACACAGTCTTGATCATGTATCCATCCAAAATGTAATCACCTTCGCGTAAATTGAAAAGCATATCATCTATATTGACAATACACAAAGGCTTTTTGGATGTGTTTTTCTGCACTATTCCATAGTATTTGACTTTCGGCCACTGATGAGGTCGAGGTGGAGGAGGAGGGAGTTTGACAGGTTGTTGCTGCATCTGCTGCATGGATGGATCGACAATAGCAACTACTGGCTTTTCTGTTGTACCCTCAAATGGGTCTCTGTAATTGGCTTTCAACGGAAAGGTGTCTTTTACTCTGGACTTTAAATCAATTTTCATCTGAGTGTTGGGTGCAACAATTGTATCTTCTCCCATTAAGTTGGACTTAATACGAAAGAACACATTGTACCATACAACGGCAACAACGGCTAATAAAAGATTTGTAAACGCTTTACTTTTCAATGTTATGGTGTGATCGTTAACGTGAAGTAATTCGGTGCAGGGCTAACCGGTGGTAAAGAAAAATTTCCGGCATCATCAATGTTTCGAACTCTCCAATAATAAATATTTGCGGGTAGTGTATAACTTTTGGTCAAAATTCCTACGGCTACAGTATCTTGTTTGTAAAAGGTATTAAATGTTTGACTAAGTGATAATTCAATAATAGATCGAACCGGTGAATCAGCAACTCCACTTCCGGGAGTGTATGTCCAACTAAATGCCAGTGCGCCTGGATTACTTGCTAATGAAGTTGTAGAGTTGTTTGTTGGGCTTGTAAATGTTGGAGTTGCTGGAACAATTGTATCAATAAAAAATGACCCTGTTACATAGGGAAGGTCTCCTGATGCTGTCCATGCTTTTACTCCCCAAAAATATTGATCGTTATCGAAAGGGAAATTAGCTGCCGGTACTTGAATTTGTGAGGTATTCAAAGCAGGTAGGGGCGAAGCATAAATTTGTTGCCCACCACTAAATGATGTTCCTTTCACTAAAACAAAACTATAGCCTGTTCCACCAGTGATTCCGTTCCATGAAAAGCTCCGGTTGAACGCAGCATTTTTATAACTTGCAGCAACTGGAGACGTCAATACAACGGAGGTAGTTGTAACAGGTCCTGATGATGTTGTACCGACCCAAAATTTCACAGGTCCCAAAGTATTGGAGGTGTAACCAGCGTTCATAGCTGTTAGATTTAACTCGTATGCCAATGTATCCAAAGTCATTGTGAATTCAGTTGTTGAAATGATAGTGTCAAGGACGTATGCCGTGATGTTTGAAAAGCTTGGTGTTGCTATTTGTAAACGGTATTTCGTAGCTCCATCCATTTTATCCCATTTGAACTGAACCGGATTTGTACCGATTGTATCTAGAGATTGTGGAAGAATCAATACCGGAGACTTTCCTGAAATATTGGTCGCAATGAAATCTTTACAGCTTTGTAAAGAAAGTAGTGCGATTGCTGCTATAAATAAATACTTCATAATCAATTTATTTTAAAACGGAAATTACGATTTCCTATATTAACGTTCATAATTCTGTAAAAGTAAAGTTG
>CAIUKX010000564.1 GCA_903899795.1 uncultured Flavobacteriales bacterium | reverse complement strand
CTCGTTCAGTTGTTAAGTTTAAAGATGAGATTATTGTCGCTACTTATGGTGGTGGGTTGTTTCGTGTAGTTGGTAAAAAGCTCGTCAAGATTTTATTGTCCAATAGACAAGAAGATTTCGATTTTGTAAGAGATTTAATAGTTGCTGATGGTAAATTGTTTGTCATCACTAAAGGAGGTGTTTTTTCTACACGAGATTTGAAGAAAATTCAATTGATTCCTTCTATAGGATATGGTGTATCCAGTTTTGATCGATGGGGGGATGATTTGTTATTTACCACCTATTTTGATGGCTTGTTTACTTACAATCTTAAAACCGGTAAAACAAATCATATCAGTATTGATGAGAAATTGTTTCAACTTAAAACAGATCCATTAAAATTGAGAAATGTTTTTGTAGACTCAAAGAATCATTGTTGGATTGCAAGTAATTATGGTTTGGTACATATGTTTCCAAACAAGAAAATTCAGATCATTGATGAGTCTAAGGGACTTAATGTATTAGACATTACTTCGGTTTTCGAGGATAGTCATCAAAATTTATGGTTCAGCACGTCTGGAAAAGGATTTTTTAGATTTCCTACTGATAAATTCGTCTATTATGATCAATCAGAAGGTTTAGTTTCCGATTTAATCATGAATGTCAATCAAGATAGAAATGGTAAAATCTGGCTGGGAACTTATGATAAAGGTTTGATGATGATGGAGAAAGGTTCTCTTTTTTCAGCCATTGATATACCTGTAACTCGTGTTTGGTGTTCAGTTTTTGATGTCGATGGTTACAAATGGTTTGGGTCTGATGAAGGTTTGATTCGGATTGCTTCAGATGGTTCCAGTAAAATATTTGGAGAGAAAGATGGAATTCCAGGTGATGCTATAACGGCTATGTATAAGATCAATGGGCATCAATTGTATATTGGCGGATCCAAGGGTGTTTCGATCTATAAAAATGGTAAGTTTTCACTATTGAAAGCCTGTTTGAAAAATAACATTGGGATAGTGAGGGATTTTTCCTTTTTTGATAACGAGTTGTATTGCGCAACATCTATTGGGTTATTTGTATTAAGAGAGAATAAATTTGAACAAATTCAAGGATTTCATAAAGCAATTTCCAGTATAGAAAAAGATGAGAAAAATAATTTATGGATCGGTACCGAAGGCGGACTGTATATATACAATGGGAAAAATAATAATAACAAGAAGATAGCGAGCATATTTTTGGCGGAGAGTTCATCTGCCAATTTGATTAATTTCATCAATTACAGAGATGGTAAAATGTACATTGGAACCAATAATGGGTTGTACATCATCTCCAATTACAAAAGTTCGGATTCATATAAGATTACGAATTTTGGTATTCGTGATGGCTTGGTGGACTTGGAATCGAATTTAAATTCTGGTTTTTTTGATAAAAGTGGAAGCCTTTGGTTCGGAACTTCAGTTGGTTTAGTGAAATATACTGAATCTAGCGGGCAAGTTTTAATACTGAAACCTAACTTACTTCTAAAATCAATCTTGATCAATCACGAAACTTTTGACTACTCAAAATACAGTAAAAATTTAAATGAAAAAGGTCTTCCGATAAGCATGGATGTGCCCTATTCGAAAAACAATATTGAATTTGAAGTGGATGGTATTTCTAACACCAACCATCCGGATTTGACCTATCAATTTTGGATGGAGGGTTTGGATGAAAATTGGTCTCCAAAAAGCAAGAATACGATTATTTCTTTTACCGGATTAGCAGCTGGTAATTATACTTTGCATGTGAGAGCTATTGATGGTAATGGTTTGATATCAAATGAAGTGTTGTTTTCTCTGGCAGTTAATCCACCTTTTTATAAGGCTTGGTGGTTTATTTTGTTAGTAGCATTGATTATTGTATTTGTGATTTATCAAATATTTCAGTTTCGGATCAGACGAGAACGTGAGAAAAGTCACAACGAAATGGTAGAGTATAAATCTAAATTAATGGCGCTGGAACAAAAGTCACTCAATGCCAGTATGAATCGACATTTTATTTTTAACTCACTCAATTCTATTCAATATTTCATCAATTCTCAAGATCGTCTATCTGCAAATCGATATTTGACAAATTTTGCGAAACTGATTCGGAAAAATTTGGATTCGACCAACGAAGATGGAAACATGATTACTTTGACCCAAGAGTTAGAAGGCTTAGAATTATATCTTTCACTTGAGTCTATGAGATTTAAGGATAGATTTGAATATCAAATCGATTATGAAGGAGTTGACACCGAATCAATTGTTATTCCAGCTATCTTGCTTCAACCTTTTATTGAAAATTGTATCATCCATGGGATATTACCAGATGAAGATAAAAAGGGCGTAATATCAATTACAATTCGCCAGGAAGAAAATATATTATCAATTCAGATTGATGACAATGGAGTTGGAATAAAAAATAGTATGCAAAGAAAGAGTGAAAACAATGGTGATCATAGGTCTCAAGGCATGGAAATTACAACAAAAAGAATCGATTTGATTAAAAAGATTTCTAACAAAGGTTTTGAGCTCATAGGTCCCTTTCAAATCAATGAAAGCAACAGTTTAGAAGGTGGAACGAGAGTTTTATTAAAAATTCCTTTTGAAAGTTTGGATGATTAGAATAAAATACATATATTTGCTCTAATAAAGTGTTGAAGTTATGAAAAACATCGTATACATAGTGTCATTTTTAGTTAGCTTGGCTTTTGTTTCTTGTACGAAACAAAACATCCAACCTACTGGAAATAACACTAGTTCTCCGGTTTGGAGATCCGCGAGTGCCGATGATGTGCAGGGAGGAAGTACAACATCTTCTACAGATGGTCAAGGTATCATTTATCCAAACGATAGAGATGTAGTTTCTGGAAATGGTGAAACATCAGACGGAAGTTCAATTGTTGATCCAAACAATCCTGATAAAGGAGGTGATGGAAATAACATTAGTAAAGGTAAAAAAGTGAAGCCATAATTTGTTATAGCTTAGAAAATATCAAAATCCCGCTAAATGCGGGATTTTTTTTTGAACAAATTTCACGATGAAAGTTTTTCTTTATAGGAACAAATATTCATAAGGCTTCATTATATTCGCTAAAATTTTAAAATTATGGAATTGCAAATTTCTCACAACGGAGGTGTATGTGAACTCAAATTGAATAGACCCGAAGTGTTTAACTCTTTTAACAAAGCAATGGCGCTTTCGTTGCAGAAAGCATTGGATGATTGTGCGTCGAATGATGAGGTAAGGGTGATCGTAATTACAGGTGAAGGAAAAGCTTTTTGTGCCGGACAGGATTTGGCTGAAGCAACAGATCCGAAAGGTCCGGAATTACAATCCATAGTAAAAGATCATTATAATCCGATCATAGAGAAAATTCGAAACATTGAGAAACCTGTAATAGCAGCAGTCAATGGTGTTGCTGCAGGTGCAGGAGCAAATATTGCATTGGCATGTGACGTTACGATAGCAAAGAAAAGTGCAAGTTTCATTCAGGCATTCAGTAAAATTGGATTGATTCCTGATTCGGGAGGCACTTTCTTTCTACCAAGAATCATTGGCGCCCAGAAAGCTTTGGCGTTAATGATGACTGGTGACAAGGTTTCAGCTGAAGATGCCGAAAGAATGAATATGATCTATAAAACTGTTGACGATGATCAATTTGAAATGGAAGTTCATGATT
This sequence comes from uncultured Flavobacteriales bacterium, assembly GCA_903899795.1. Classification (GTDB taxonomy): domain Bacteria; phylum Bacteroidota; class Bacteroidia; order Flavobacteriales_D; family Crocinitomicaceae; genus CAIUKX01. The sequence goes on along the minus strand of CAIUKX010000564.1, from coordinate 485 downwards.
TTGCTCAAAATTTAGCTAAAATGCCAACCCGAGGATTAGGGTTAACAAAGAAGGCTGTGAACCAAAGTTTCTCAAATAATTTGACCGATCAATTGGCGGTGGAAGAAATTCTTCAAACAGAAGCAGGTAAAACATATGATTTTAATGAAGGTGTTCAAGCTTTTTTAGAAAAAAGAAAACCTGAGTTTTTAGGAAAATAAAAGGAAAAAGCAAAATGGAGAAAATTAAAGTTGGAGTATTGGGTGCCGGTACGATGGGTGCTGGAATTGCTCAGGTTGCAGCTCAATCAGGGCATAATGTGGTGTTGGTCGATGTAAATGAGATTGCTCTCGAAAAAGCACAAGGAAGTTTTCAAAGTATATTCTCACGGATGATTGAGAAAGGGAAAATGACTGCTGAAGAATTAGTAGAACTAAATAATAGAATCAGTTACAGTTCAAATTTCGAAGCCTTTTCAGAATGTGGAATTGTGATAGAAGCGATAG
>CAIUKX010000563.1 GCA_903899795.1 uncultured Flavobacteriales bacterium | reverse complement strand
TATTTTCCTGTTTTTTCTCAATTCATTTTTTACACTATCTAGATTTCCAGCAACATTAATTAATGCGGAATCCTTACGTCTAAGCATTTTTTTGAATTTGGATTCTATTTGATCCGATATCACTCTTTGTCTGCCTAAAATCAAACTGTGATTGGTTCTAAAAAAAGCAGGATTAATAATCTCGTAATTCAAAAAATCTTGTTGAAGTTTAAATGACTTTAGATTTAAGATATATATCTCATCCAGGTTATCAGCAACAGCAGAAACATGTTCCTTTTTATTATAAAACCAGACACTAGCAATAACTGCAATTAGCGAAATCAATGAAAACAATAAAAAGTACAAAAACAATTTGTGTTTAATTTTACTAATCATCAATTTCATTCTTGAGATATTATAAGTAATAGAATCTATCTCAAAAGAACAACAATATACCTAGAGATGGTTTATGTCACCATTAATTAAATATTAAAATAGATGGAAATTAACTATTGAATGACCAATAACATCAATACATTGATGAACTTAACATTGTCATTTGCTTCCGAATTTTATTTCGACCTATCAGCTCCTATATTTCTGAAAAATTCCAGCATTAAAAGGAGTCCATTGACAAGCTGGTAAGTTAGCCTTCTTCAAACCTTTATTGATCCATGAATTGCATGTGAAAAACATTCCGTAACTCCCATTTGCTTCATAAAAAGAATCTGTATCCCAATACCCTCTGCCTCTAATACAGATATAATCTTGATCGTTGGTTTTTCTCAACGTTTCAAGCACAAACTTGTATAAAATGTAGTATTGTTTTTTTGAAATTTTCAATTCAACATGCTCGTATTCCTCAGTCAAACGAGGTAAATAATTGATATGAAGTGCTGTCTTTCCTCTGTAAAAACATGCATCAAAAGCCGTCGAAGCTTTCAAGTCTGACCATTGTGGTGTATTGAGAAAAAAACCTTGGTCTCCCCACCCTACTGAAATCAATTGAAAAGTAGAATCTTTACCTTTCGTTTCTTTTGGAAGAAATACATTTCTCCAGTCCACATATCTTGTTTTAACAGGAAATACAAAATCGGTATGAATTCCATCCGACTTCATATAAATCGTTACATCATTGTTTAATTTCAAGTCTTCACCACTGGGAATCGCCATAAAAATCAAAGCAACAGTGAAATAAAAGCAGATAAAGGCAAAGAAAAATTCGATACATCCAAGTACAATCTTAAATGTCAAGCGTGTGATTTTTAATAACCTGTTCGATGTTAGTTCCAACCCTCTACTGTTTATTCCACAAAATAATTCTCTTGTCATCACTGACCGATACAAAAACAACCTCATCCAGCTTCGCCAATGCATTAACAGAATGTCGGTGTCCACCTGATTTTATATCTAAACGCTGTTCAACCTTTATTGTTGCCGAATCCCAAATCTTAATGGTCTTGTCACGACTTGCAGTGGCAAAAGTTTTTCCACCTTCTAAAAATACGATATCGTAAATAACATAGTTATGAGCTGGGATGGATTGAATCAATTCCATCGTTTTCCAATTCCAGATTTTCAACAAAGCATCTTTCCCACCTGACAGCAGCAGATCCTCATCTAAGGCATGAAAAGAAGCAACTGTAGCCCCATCTTTGTGTGCTGACCATGTCAATAATTCATTATAACCTGTTGTTTCAAAGATTCGAATCATTCCATCTTGCGAAGCTAAAGCAATTCTTTCTCCATCCTTAGATACGGTAATCCTCCTGATTTTACCACAATCGAGCGGTAAATAAAGTAATAATTCAAGTGAATCAGAATTCCAAACCGAAAGATTTCCATCGGAATCAGCGCAATAAAAATGTCTTTTAAGAGGATTGTCTTTGACCTCAAATACAGCTTTGATATGCTGAACAAAATGTTTGATTTCTTTTTTTTCGAGCAAATCGAATACATGAACTGCACCAGAAGATAAACCCGCTATGAGAAATCGATCGTCGATGCAGTCAAGCGCATAAACAGGCTGACTCATGTTAATCGCAAATTTATCCTGAATGCCTTCGTTCCTGAGCCATCTGGTTATAAAACCATCCGCTGAACCTGTATAGATATATCCGTTAAAACAGCCAACAGCATAGATGGCTCCAGAATGTCCGCTGATTTCTTTTTCTTTCGAATACACGAGACAGTTATGCTTCTTCCTCCTCTTCTACCGTATCATCATTCACTTGACGCAAACGATCAGCATAATCTGAAGGCATGAAATCGAAAAATGTATCACCTCTCAATCCGAGGCGTAAGCATTCCAGAGGAATCATTTCATTTGGACCAATATTTCCCAAATTCACATTAGCACCAAACAATTTGATGAACCAAACTTGCTGATTTTTTTGAGGAGCCTCCCACAGAATATCTCCCGGATCAACTTTAGAAATTATTTTGTTAATGAGGTAAGTATGTGCAGTTCCATTTGGCCTAAATACACCAACGTTACCAGCTTCACGACCTTCTGCAATTACTTTCCAAGAACCTGCTTGTAGCTCTGTACTCATCATTTTTACCCATTTACTTGGTGAAACGATAATACCTGAATCTTTCGAACCAACTTCCGACATCACTGTTCTGGTTTTCGCAAAACGACTGATCAATTCGCATTTTTCATTGTGATTCATAATGATTGAACCATCTGAAATTTCTGCCAATTCTAATTTATATTTATCCAATAAACGCAAGTAATCTTCTACTTTATTGCGAGCATAGAACGCTTCAAATAATGTTCCTCCGAAATACGGCTTAATACCTGCTTCTCTATATAAATCGATTTTTTTCTGTAGATCGTTTGTTACATAAGCAGTACCAAAACCAAACTTAACCACATCCGTCAAATTACCTGATGCTGAAATAAAATCTTCGGCCTCTCGTAAACTCAGACCTTTATCCATCATCATGGTTATACCTTTTTGACGGGGTTTCGTAGTTCTCTCGGGAATGTAGGATAATTTAAAATTCATATCTTATTATAAAACTAAGGGATAAAGGTAGTAATTTTTTACCACTTCTATCCATGCGTTTTAAACTGTAACAATAAGACTTGATTTTGTTTTATTTACTCTTCTGATAACTGAATAAATGGAGCGATTTCTTTGTACTCAGGATAAAGATCATACAATGCTTTGAAATGTCGAGTCTTTGATTTTGACTCGT
>CAIUKX010000562.1 GCA_903899795.1 uncultured Flavobacteriales bacterium | reverse complement strand
TCCCAAAAATAGTAGTAAATACCGACTAAACATACTCAAATAATTTGCTCAAAAATAAGTGAAAGTTTCACGCGAAATTTCAATTAAACCAATACAAATGAACAATGTTCTGTTTACTCTTGCGGCAAAAGTGTAAAAGACATTCGGTGGTACTTACATGGACCCTGTTCACGAATGGCATCTCTGTGTTTTTTCGTTGGGTATCCTTTGTTCACATCCCAACCGTACAGTGGAAATTCTTCGTGTAATTTCTCCATGTATTCATCTCGATACGTTTTCGCCAAAATCGATGCGGCAGCGATACTTAAATATTTGGAATCGCCTTTGATTATGCACTCATGTGCTATCGAAGGATAAGGAGTAAATCTATTTCCATCGATAAGCAATAATTCCGGACGAATCAACAGTTGATCAATTGCCCTATGCATTGCCAAAAAACTTGCTTTCAGAATATTAATTTGGTCGATTTCCTTTTCATCCACCATACCGACTCCCCAAGCAATTGCTTTTTCCTCAATAATAGGTCGAAGCAACTTTCTTTTTGCTTCAGTAACCTGCTTGGAATCGTTCAACCATTCATGTTGAAAATCTCTCGGCAAAATCACTGCTGCGGCGACAACTGGACCTGACAAACAACCTCTACCCGCCTCATCACAACCGGCTTCCGTTAAATTTTCATTGAAAAAAGAAAAAAGTGTTTTCATACGTGTAAAGATGGCAAAATAATTGTACATTAGCGAACAGAAATGATTTCAATTTGTTTGTTTCTGAAAACAAGTTTGCTAATATTTTAAAACTAATGTAATATGAATAAGCTCCTTTTAACTGCAGTTCTCTTTTTAGGTCTTACCTTTTCATTGAGTGCGCAAGACAAATCAAAAAATGCATCAGTACATACAAAAGCTGAAGTACTTCAAAGTAAAATGAGTGGAATTTATCTGTTCACAATGCCACAAGGAACAACTGAGGCAACAGTAAAACAAAGCGCAAATTATTATACCAATTATTTCACTGTAAGTTTTGATGCTTCATCTCATGTGGCAAAAATTACGATGCTGAACAACGACGAGAAAAGCAGACATATTATTTGCCGTTTCTTAATCTCTTCCGGCGTTGATAAAGTAACTATGGAAGGTTCGGAATTTACTGTAGATGAATTTTACAATGCATACATAAAGTAGTCTTTGTATAAAGAAATCTAGGCTGTTCGAATGGACAGCCTTTTTTTTGTCCACTTATCCCACTCAATCTTCAATTCGACACATTTCAATCTTATTTTTCGAACTTTAGGGGAACTTTGCCGAAAAAATAGCAATGAAAAAACTACTACTAACAGGCTGTTCAAGCTTACTTTTAATGGCTTGTTCGCAAATGAATTCCAAAGATAAAATAGAATTAGGTAAAAACTACGGCCCTGAAAAAGTCGACACAACAGCCTCTCTTACTGTGACCGAAATGGTTTCTAAATTTGAAAAAAATCCAATTGAAACAAGCTTCACGATTAAAACACCGATTGTCGAAATTTGTCAAACTGCTGGATGCTGGGTTTCAATCGACAAGGGAAATGGTGAAACGATTCGTGTACGATTCAAAGATCATTTTACGATACCTACCAAAACTAAGATCGGAACAGAAACCTACATTCACGGAATTGCATATATGGATACTGTTCCTGTAGAATTATTACAACATTTTGCTGAAGATGCCGGAAAATCAGAAGTTGAAATCAAAAAAATCACTCAACCAAAGTTTGAGCTCTGCTTCGAAGCAGATGGGATAACACTTGTAAAATAATTCAATTCGAAAATATCAAAAGAGGCTTCCGAAAAATCGAAAAGCCTCTTTTACACACTACTACTACAACAGCGCTTTTAATCTCCTATCAATGCAATTTTCTTTGATAGAATTGCCGAGTTATTTCGGATCAATAAAACATAAAGAGCATCTGACAAATCATCTCCATCGAACTGGATCGTATTGTTTCCTTTTGTGAAATTGTATTCTTCTGTATAAACACAATTTCCTAACAAATCGTAAAGGCTGACCAAATGCTTCCCATCATCAGGAGTATTTATCTCTACGTTAAATTGATTATTCGTTTTGATTACACTTATGAGATCTAATTCACCTGCTTTATCAACACAATCAACAGAAACCAAATCATACTTCTTAACTTTTCCATTGAAATTCGTCTGGCTCAAACGATAATAAACGACACTATTATTTGGTGTGTAATCCTTCCAGGAATATTGCTTCGTTCCCGAAGTAGTTCCAGAACTGTTTACCGTTCCTAATTTTTCAAAGTCAACCCCATCATTTGTTTTTTCAATGGTGAAATAATCAGTTTCATATTCGGACACTGTTGTCCAAACAATATTCGTCATTTTCGGTTGGCATTCCGCTTGTATCCCCACAACTTCCTCCGGTAAAGCAATAATGTTGTTACAGAAAGATTGATTATTCGATAATCCACCGGTTGATCCGGTAAATCCATAATAAGGTGTCGTCGTTCCAAAACGCGTCAGAGCATTAAACGTTGTTGAAATAGTCCCATAAGTTACAGTTCCACTACTATTCAACAAAGTAGCTGTCAGTGTTGATGTTCCAGCATTCCACGCTATCCGAAATTTATGATCCAATCCATTTTCAATGTTGTAATCACTGCCTCCACTCATTAACCGAACTGCGGAAGCCACCACAGGTCTTTCACCTGCAGTTGTCGCATCACAGTTGCCATCCAAATCCGGATTTACATTTCCATCAAACCAAATGTCCAAATGATCTGGTTCTTCGCTACCATAACATCCGATAAAATTGGTGGTAAAATCATCTCGATCTTCTGTGTTCAGGTACGTATCGATTTCTATGATGACTGAATTTGAAATTCCTCCTGCTCCCATTGATCCTCCTGCCGTTCCACATTTACATCTTCCGGAAGGATCATTTTGAATCACAAAAGCCATTCCATCAGCTCCGGCATCATCACTTCCCAGATTCACGGAAAAATCATAGGAAAAACTCGTTCCGAAATTTAGTTTTGAATTAACATCCCATGCACAACCTGTCTGATTAACCGTGGCTGTAGTTAATGATACACAATTGTATGGTGACGATGAAGTTGCATTGTCAATCAAATTGTGTTCAGAATTTGTCGCTGATCCCGTAGTAAATCTCCAAATTGTACAACCTGAAGCCGTTCCTGTTGAATTCTTTGGCCGTATTTGCCAATAATAAGTTGTATTAAAATTTAAAGTCGGCGAATAACTCGTGCTGGAGGTATTGGTAACATAAGGTGGAGTTGATGAAGTCCCAAAATATACATCATAACTTGTTTCAGCACTGCACCCCGATGAACCAGAAACCCATGATAAAGTCGGGGAGCAGGTCGAAACTCCTGTAGCCAAAGTAGCTGGAGATGGGGATGTTGCACAAGAAGGAGTGGATGGTGCCTGAGAAACCAAAGAGATTGCATCAATTGTTATAGCAGGATTTGTTCCAACAGAATTATCATTTACCCAACTAAAAACCAATCGTTTTGTTGTTCCTGCAAAAGAAGTCGGGATAGTAATTGAAGTTGAACCGCAAGAAGCCTGAAGATTATAAAAAGTGCTTCCCAATTGTGTTGCTGTTCCATCCGAAGTACTGAATGCAGTTGCAGCAACGGGTGTCACTGATGTTGAACCTAAGTAAATTTTCAACCCATCATACCCACTTTCACCTTGACCTTTCCAGTTGAATGATAAAGTAATACACGTTTCTCCTGCTGGAAATGTAACATCTTTGTAAAAATGTGAAATATCTGAAGTTGTATTTGTGTAATTGTTATTTGTCGAAGCAGTCCCAACATAAGCACCTTTCGTTCCTACACAAAGGGATTGAGTCCCAACAAACCATTTATTGGTAGCTCCGTTGACATTTGACCAGCTATTAGCTGCAAAAGTACTGGTAGCATTTTCAAAACTTCCATTGGCACCTGAAGTACCAGTTGCATTGGATGCATTAATAATT
>CAIUKX010000561.1 GCA_903899795.1 uncultured Flavobacteriales bacterium | reverse complement strand
GGCAACGAAAAGAAATCAAAGCTTCTTCTACAAAATTCAATTCAGAAGGTTGGTATAAAGGAAGTATTCTTTGGGCTCGATATTTCAAAGGGATTACAAAATTCAAGGATTTGAATCAAAGATTATTTGATTGATTTTAACCAAAGAGTTACTTGTGTGTTGGGTGAAATCATACAATAAAACTGTGATAATCTGTATTTTGAAATCTGAGAAACTCTGTGGTAAAAAGACTAATTTGTAGTAAAAAACCGAATTGCCAATTCGTAACTCTTCAATCCAAATCCAAAAATACATCCAACAGCTACTGGAGAAATCATTGATGTATGTCTGAATTCTTCGCGTGATGAAATGTTGGAAATATGAACTTCAACCACGGGTACACTAATTCCATTAATACAATCGCGGAGTGCGACACTTGTGTGTGTGTATCCGCCTGCATTGAAAATAATTCCGTCGTGGTCAGATGCTTGTAAACAATTGATCAATTCTCCTTCAACATTGGATTGAAAATAAAATAACTCCGCAGTTGTTTTTGTTTTTAATTCTTCCAAATACATTTCGAATGTCTGATTGCCATATATTTGTGGTTCACGCTTGCCTAGCAAGTTTAAATTTGGACCGTTAACAATTAAAATTTTCATATCCATGTCTTCTTGGGAGCGCTATATTAAGCATTTTGTTTCGTTTTTGAAAATTGAAAAAGGTTTAGCAGAAAATTCAATCTTTGCCTATCAAAACGATGTTGCTAAATTATTTGATTTTTCTGTTGTCAGAAATTTAGAAGTGACAGATTTAACCTTCGATCATTTGAAAGAATTCATTGCAGATCTTTATGATTTGGGACTAAGTGCACGTACACAGGCGAGAATTATTAGCGGTGTAAAGCAATTTTTCGGATTTTTAATGTTGGAGAATGTGGTGCAAAATGATCCGAGTGAATTATTGGAAATGCCGCGGTTGGGAAGAAAATTGCCGGAAGTACTTTCCATTGAAGAAATAGATCAACTGATTGAAGCGATTGATATGAGTAAAGCCGAAAGTCACAGAAATAAAGCAATTCTGGAAACTTTATATAGCTGTGGCCTCCGTGTAAGTGAATTGGTAAATCTGAGATTCTCGCAGCTCTATTTTGAAGAAGGATTTATTCGTGTAATTGGAAAAGGTAATAAAGAACGATTGATTCCGGTCAGTGAAAGCGTAGAACACGAAATTCAAATTTACAATGACCACGTGCGTCGACACCAAACGATTCAGCCGGGAAATGAAAATATTGTTTTTTTGAATCGAAGAGGTGGACAATTGACACGTGTTATGATCTTTACAATTATCAAAGATTTAGCAAAAGCGGTTGGATTGAAAAAGACCATTTCACCACATACGTTTCGTCATTCCTTTGCAACACATATGATTGAAGGAGGTGCCAATTTGCGAGCTGTACAAGAAATGCTTGGACACGAATCCATTACCACAACCGAAATATACACACACTTGGATCAGCGTTTTTTAAGAGATGCGATTATTACCTTTCATCCGAGAAATCAGAAATGATAGAAAAGTCCGATTCCTACTTCCGTGTACAAACGTTTTCTTGTGATACCCGTCATATTCAGAGTTGGTTTAAGATCGTAGCCGAAATTTGAACTTAAGGTCACTCCGAAATTTCCAAACTGATATCTTAATTGCGGACGGATACACATTTTCATTCCCATCGTACGGATCATAACAGCAGGTATTAGTTTATCAGAGCTGACCATCTTTGCCTGTTGATAACTCAGTAGAATTCCAGCATTACCATCCAGATAGAAATGATCGTTGAACTTGTGTGAATAACCTATATACAAAGGTATACTGATTGCCGACTGGTTGTATAGCTTGGTATGCGTGACTTTTGTTGTTTGATAACTGTAGATATAAGTTGTTGGATTAGTCGTTGAATCAGTACCAATTATGGTGCTGTCTTGTTGAGTTGAAATAGAATTTATGCTACTCGAAAACCGATTGTATTGTACTCCAGATGTTACAAAGAAATTGTTTTTGAAATGGTAATTGACTTCACCATTGAAAAACAAAGATTTATTCTCTTTCAGAGAATAGTCACTGTTGGATAATTTGTTTGAAACAAAGCCTGGTCCTGTTCTGATTGAAAAAGACCACTTGTTTGCAGAATTATTGTTGATAAGCGTTTTATCAAGTTTAGCTTTATTAATAGCTGAATCTAATTTTGCGGTCTTACTAGCAGCTATCGAATCATCACTATTACCTTTATTCGGATTGATTATTGAATCAGTTTTTGAATTATTTACTTGTGCGGTTGATTCATTTGAAGGCGTATTTCCATTTGTGTCACTTTTGGATGATTCAGAATTGCTAGCTGAATCATTTCCTTTTGTTTTTTCAGAACCATTCGCAATTGCATCATTGTTTTTTGGAAAATCTGTTGTTCTATTCCCTACAGGTGTTTCTTTTGATCTATTTTTTTGATCTTTTAATGTTTTCGAAAAAGATTTGCTTTTTTGTTTGGTCGATGAAATCGATGTTTGTTTGTTTTTTTCCTGATGATTATTGTTTTTCTTCTTTTTACTTTTAGATGTAACAGCAGTATTTGTATTTTCAGATACTGATTTCGTTTGAGTACTTGAATGATCAGAAACAGGTTCTTTCATGGAAGAGTTACTGTTCGATAAAGAATTACCTGCTTTTGACTTTAATGTATTTTGATCAATTGTTCCGGAGGATTGTTCTGTAATGGAACGGGAAGTTGTGGAGTTTTTATCGGTATCAGTAGAATTTGTGGTCTCCTCTATAGTTGAAGTGGAATTTGAATGATTCTCTTGATTCACTTTTTTGTTTTGATTATCAATGGATGATTGTTTGTTGTCATTTTGTTTTTCAGAAGCAGTCAATAAAGCATCTTTTTTTGTAGGATTTCCGACGAAATATCCAATGGAAAGCAATAGCAAGATAACTACAGGTAGAAGTACCCATAATTTTTTGTACCAACTCGGTTTTTCTATTTTTTTATCAATAGCGATTTTTATTTCTTGTGGCGGTTCCACAGAAAAATCTTCAAAAGCAGACTGGAATAAATTTTCTATTTCGTCATTTTCCTTCATCTTTCAATGTTTTCTGATGCTAATAATGTTTGAATCATTTTTTTTGCCTTAAAGTATTGTGACTTTGATGTACCTTCCGATATATCAAGGTATTCTGCTATTTCTTTGTGTGTAAGATTATCAATTGTGTATAAATTGAAAATGGTTCTGTAACCATCAGGTAATTTATTCAAAATAGATAATAATTTCACTTTTAATTCATTTTGATCTTCCAAATTTAATTCAACCTCCTCAGCAATGTTGAAATCGTTTTCATTTTCACTGAGCAAGAATCGGTTGTAGTTCCTTTTTATATAATTGAGTGCTTCGTGTATCGTTATCGTCTTTATCCAGGCACCAATTGGTTTTGAAGGATCATATTGATGCTTGTTATTGTATACTTTGATAAATGTTTCCTGTAAGATGTCCTGAGCATCATCCGCACAGCGGGTATAACGCAGGCAGATACCATACATACCAGATGAATACGACTTATAAATCGTATCAAAGGCATATTTTTTTCCGCTTATAAAATCGTTAAGTACCTCTCTAGTTATCACACGTTTTCTTCTTTGATCACCACTCGACAAAAATTGGATCTCTACTATAAAATGACAAAGTTGACAACTCTAACACATCCAATTAGTAAATTTTCTTTTTCATACTTTTATTTTTAGTTTGTTTTAAGCAATTACAAACGCCAAAATTAAAAGGTTGCCTGAAAAATAAGAATTCTATATTTTTTGAAAAATCTAAGTTCAAACCTCGCGCATAGCGGAGACTAAGTTACAATTTTTTCACGAAATTGAAAATGTTAATCACTCATTTTCCCTTCTATAGATATTTC
>CAIUKX010000560.1 GCA_903899795.1 uncultured Flavobacteriales bacterium | reverse complement strand
GAGAAGTTAAGCCTACTAGCGCTGATGGTACTGCCCTTTTGAGGGTGGGAGAGTAAGTCGATGCCACTTTTAATAAGCCCGTTCCAATAAAGAACGGGCTTTTTTGCGTTTAGAAAGTTTTAGAAAGTAATAAGAAGGGAAACTAGCACTACTTTAATCAATAATCACTACACTTAAAACTTTAGAGGTCATTTCTTTCAACCTTAAATAGACAGGATGCGTTCGATGTTTAGAATTCAATAATTTGATCCAATTCTAAAATCTAGCGCCATGAATAAGTACCAAAATCCTCTCTTCCAATCAAAAGAACTGTATTTAAGTAACGACCCTACTGATTTTCGATTCTTTAAATCAATAGTGCGTCAACTGAAATTGAAAATCAATTTTTCGATGGTAGCTTTGATGATTATTTTGTTTTCGTTCGTTGCTTTACGATCCGTATATTTCGAAAACAACAGCAAAAATGGTTACAATGCAACTTCCTGGGATGCTTTTGGTTATTACATGTATCTCCCAAGTATCTTTATTTATCAGGATGTGAAAGAATTGAAATGGATCCCGGAAATGGACGCGAAATACAACCTGACTGGCGGAAATCTTTATCAAGCAATTCCTCTTAAAAATAATGGAATAATAACTTATACCAACAAGTATTTATTAGGAATCTCTATTATGCAATTACCGTTCTTTTTGATGGGGCATTGTATTGCCGGAATGATTGGTGTAAATCAGGATGGTTTTTCCTGGCCGTATCAATATGCAATATTATTAGCTGCTATTTTTTGGACTTTTTTTGGATTTATATTTCTTCGGAAAGTACTGCTGACATACTTCGATAGTCGTGTGACCGGTTTGACTTTGATATTGATTGCCTTGGCCTCTAATCTGATTCAGTATGTATCTGTGGATGGAGGAATGAGCCACGCTTATATCTTTTCGATGTATTGTTTTGTCATTTGGCTCACGATCAAATGGCATAAAACACCTCTAAAGTCGGTCGCTTTTTTCTTAGGATTATTGATGGGATTGGCAATCATTTCTCGTCCGACAGAATTGTTGATTATATTAATTCCACTGTTTTGGGGACATGGATCACAGAAAGAAAAAAGTGAAAAATGGAAATTGGTGATACAACATCAGTCACATTTGCTTTTTGTTTTCACAGGTGGATTGATAGGAGTATTACCCCAGCTTATTTATTGGAAATATACTGCGGGAAGTTTTATTTATGATGTTGGAAGTAAATGGTATTTTTTAAACCCTTGGTTTAGAGTTCTCTTTGGATCTGAAAAAGGATGGTTTTTATATACTCCCATTGCAATATTGATGATCTATGGATTGTTGTTAATGAAAAATCAGACTTATAAAAAAGCAGTAATGATCTTTTGTTTACTAAATATTTGGGTAATCATTTCCTGGTCAGATTGGAGATATGGAGCAAGTTATTCCACTCGGGCATTGATTCAGAGTTATCCAGTGCTAGCTTTTCCATTGGCACTAACAATACAGTTTCTTTTTGAAAAGGGACATCAGCGACTGTTGATTTTGGTATCTATAGGATTGATTTATTTGAATTTTTATCAGATTTCAATTTATAATCAAAATGTTATGGAAAATTTCTCACCGATTTGGCGAGCATTGTCGTTTACGTTTACATAGGCGGAAAATCAATATGAAATCTCGATTAAACTTCAGTTAAATGATAATTAATAGCTATTCTTTTTTTAATTTCACATACCGTTTAAGAAAAATGGTTTGATTATTGAATAAGTGTTTTAAAAAGTAATGGAAAATCAATTAAATTTTCTATCTTCAAAAAACAGTATCAAAAGGAAAAATATTATGAAAAGAGTTTTACTACTGCTAACATTACTACTAATAATAAACTTCAGTGAAAATGCGTTTTCTCAGGAAACGGTTTCTGCTGAGACAGGGCTGGTAAAGAGCACATTGAATCTTAGACAATTGGCAATAAGTTTTTCACCGAAACAATTGAATTTGAATAGTGCTTTGCTTGAAAACACTGAACTGAATAACTTCTTGTCAAGTACAGATAAAGCAGCAATTAAAGCCGATCCTGACTTCGATTTTTTCATCACAATGATTGTATTAAAACAATATGAATTTCACCTTACAAAGTTTCACCAACCGTTCGATTTATTTTCAATGAAAGCAGGAAATGCAGGTTTTATCGTTCAGTCAATTGTGGAATTATGTGCATTACCTCCTGAAACAAGAGGGATGAAATCTTCTGAAATAATCACGCATATTGAGTCGAATGAGAAATTAAAAAGTGATCCTGCAATAAGCGAAATTGTCAATAAAATTAACACAATCAAGAAGTAATTTTTCATAGCTTTGACATAGATTTAAATCCAAAATTCTATGTTCATAAAGGATATCATAAAAAAGTACGCTTTCGTCATTTCGATGGGATTTTTGATCTTTTACATCGATAGTTTGGAGTTTGTGGATGATATGGTTACCAAAATGCTAATTTTAGGATTAGCTGTTTTTAAATCCTTTTATTTTGTTTTCCAAAGTTTTAAAAAGATCATTGAAGCCGCTAAGGAGGATGTTGCGTATCATAATTTTTTAGCCTTTATGGCCATTAATATTTCGATCATAATTTTGTCTTTTGGGATTGATTTTTTGTGTTTGCATCATGTCGATCCATCTACTTTTACAGGGATTCCTGAAAATTTAAGTTTCCCCAGAAGGACATTTGAATTGATCTATTTCAGTATTTTGAATTTTTCGAATTTTGGTTTTGGAGATATTGTACCAGTCAGTATGATCGCAAAAGTGATTATCACCCTAGAAATAATTATTTCATTCATGGCAATCATTTTTATCTTATCCGATTTTATCAGCTTGAAGGAATCGTTTATGGAAAATAATTTCAGTTTCAGTTTCAAAAAAACGAAGGGAGAAAGAAAGGCTGAAAAAGACAAAGAAGAAAATGAATAATAGTCTCTGTGTTCTATATGATTTTTAGAAAATCGAGAATAACTTGGTAGACAGTTTTTAATTCTTCAGAAGTGATGGAGTAGGGTGGATTGATAAAAATCACATTGCCAAGAGGTCGAATCAACAATCCTTTTTCCAAGAAATAGCGATAGGCCTTATCTCTGATATCTGAGAAATAACTATTCCCGTTCGGCGTTTTTAATTCAATAGCTAGTATCGTTCCACAGATTCTTACTTCATGGACATTTGAATAATTTGTAATTTGTTCAGCAAATAATTTATGTTCTTGACAAATCCGATCGATTTTTTTCCAGGTTTCTTCTTGTTCAAAAAGATCTATACTTGCACAGGCGGCAGCACAGGCGAGAGCGTTACCCGTAAATGAATGTCCGTGTAAAAGAGCTTTGGTTTTTTCTTCGGAAAGAAAAGCATTGTATATTGTATTTGTTGTAACAGTTAATCCTAATGGCAGAACTCCTCCGGTCAATCCTTTGGAAAGGCAAACAACGTCGGGACTAGAATTGCAATGGTTCATGGCGAATAGTTTTCCGGTTCTTCCCCAAGCTGTCATTACTTCATCAAAAATAACCAGAACTTCATATTTTCGTGCAAGATTAACCAATTGGTCTAACCATTGAGAAGAATAAGTTCGCATACCTGCTGATCCTTGAATCAAAGGCTCAACAATGAGTGCTGCAAATTCATTGGTTTGAAATAATTCTTCCGCTTGCTGTAAGAGTTGTACCTCATTAATTGAAGTTGGAAATGCAAGTTGGTCCACATCAAAGAAGAAATGCTCGAAGGGACGATTAAAATAACCTCTTTGTCCGATAGCCATTGCTCCAAAAGTATCACCGTGATAACCACCATCTAGTGCAAGTATTCTTTTTCTGGGTTGAGCTATGTTAAACCAATACTGAAATACCATTTTCAATGCAACTTCAACAGCAGTAGATCCATCATCAGAAAAGAAAACCTTATGAAATTGATTCTCCGGAAGAAGGTGAATAACTCTTTCTGCTAATTCCACAGCTTTGGGATGTGTAGCTCCGGCGAAAATCACATGATCTATTGTTGAAAATTGCTTATTGATCGCTTGCGCAATATGCGGATGCCCGTGCCCGTGAACATTTACCCACCAAGATGAATTACAATCAATATAGGATTTTCCGTCAGCTGTATGAAGGAGTGTGCCTTCTGCCTTTATGATTTCCAGTGGAGCATCAACCGTTTGCATCTGAGTGAATGGATGCCAGACATATTCCCTATCTTTTTTCAGTAATTCACTCATAACAACTGTTCTTTTTTTGTTGTTGGAAGGTTGATTTGCTGCGCCTGCTCTTTGATAAAATTTCGATCCACTGCATTTACAATTGGAATTCTAGCCAACATTGTCAATCCGGTTTTTTGAAGAAGAATTTGTTCAGTAGCTGTATGTTCATCACCCACGAAAATAATTCCTTCTATTTCGATCTTTCTATTTTTCAAAGTTTCAACAGAGAGCAAGGTATGATTGATACTTCCTAAGTAATGCCTGGAAACCAAAATCACAGGAAGTTTCCATTGTTCAATTAAATCAATAAACAAATCACCTTTCTGATTCAAAGGAACCATTATTCCACCAGCACCTTCAATGATTAGATTACCTGAAATATCGGGTAATTGGAAAAGATTCAATTGAATGTCGATACCATCAATTTTAGCTGCTGCGTGTGGTGACATTGCTGAATTTAAACGGAATAATTCTGGGAAAACGCTGACTTTGTCGGAACACCAACTTCTAACTTTAATCGTATCTGAATTTTCAAGGTCACCAGCTTGTATTGGCTTCCAGTAAGTAGCATTCAAATGTTCGGAAAGAATGGCGCTGACAACCGTTTTACCAATATCCGTTCCTATTCCTGTAATTACAAATTGTTTTCCCATCGCGATATTCTTGTTTTAAGAATTATCTAAGTTGAGCTTCTAGTTTGGTTTCCAATTCCATTCTGATTTTTTCCATCACACTTTCAACTTGAGTGTCTTTGAGTGTTTGCTCAGAATCCTGGAATGTAAAAGAAACTGCATAAGATTTTTTTCCTTTTTCTAAATTCTTGCCTTCATAGACATCGAATAATCCTACTTGACGTAAAATCTTTTTATCACAATTTTTTGCGATGGTTTCAATCTCCGCAAAAGTAGTATTGGAGTTCAATAACAAAGAGAAATCACGGCGAACTTCGAATGTTTTTGGTAATTCAGCGTATTTAATTTTAGAATAATTCAAACACTGAAGTATAGCATCCCAATCCAAATCGGCTACGAATACATCATTCTTGATTCCGAAGTGTTTTTTATAATCTTGCGAAATCCACCCCATTTCACCCACTTTTTGTTTCAATATTGTCAATTGAACACCATCTGAGAAAAGTGAATTTTTAAGTGCGGATTCCGTTAACAACTGTTCCAATCCGAGACGTTTGAATACAGATGTAGCAACTCCTTTGATTGAGTAATAACTTACCTGGTCATTTTTACTATTCCACTGTTCTTTTTCTTCACGACCTGTAACAGCAATCAATAAACGTTTGTTTTCTAAAAAATTAGAGTCGTATTTATGATATACTTTTCCGAATTCAAATAATTTTAAATCAGGATTTTGTCTGTTTTGATTGTGTTCGATTACTTCCAATGTATTGAAAAGTAAAGATTGACGCATCACATCCAGTTCCTGACTGAGCGGATTCAACATGCGAACATTTCTTTTTGAAGCAAGAACTTCTCCTCCTAATTTATCGGTGTATTGCGATGTGGTTAATGAATTGTTCAACATTTCGATGAATCCTTTCCCAACCAACATTTCGGAAATAACAGTTTGAACTTTTTCGATGTCCGGTTTATTGAAATTCAAGATCGACGTGTTCAATTTTGCAGGTAACGGAACATTGTTGAATCCAAAAATCCGAAGAACTTCTTCAATGATATCTGCTTCACGAGTAACGTCTACACGATAAGCCGGAATTTCCAGTTTGGCTGTACCATTGATATCGGAATGAATTTTTATATCTAGATTTTCCAAAATTTCGTTGACTTGTTCTTTGGGTAATTCAACACCAATTAACTGGTAGCAACGTGCATAATGGAATACAATAATTTTGTTTTCGATCTTCGTAGGATAAATATCAACTGGATCCATAGCGATTTCACCTCCTGCAATTTCTTGAATCAAAAGAGCTGCTCTTTTCAAGGCATAATCAGTCAATGCAGGATCTACTCCTCTTTCAAAACGGAAACTGGCATCCGTATTCAGTCCATGAAATTTAGCTGTTTTTCGAACAGAAACGGGATTGAAATAAGCAGATTCTAGGAAGACATCTGTTGTGGTTTCTTTTATTCCTGATTGAAGTCCACCAAAAACACCTGCTATACAAAGGTTATCATGACCATTTGTAATCATTAAATTCTCAGCTGATAAAGTTCTTTCTACTCCATCCAAGGTTACAAATTTTTCACCTTGTTTTGCATTACGGACAACAATAGATCCATTCAATGTTTCCACATCAAATGCATGCAATGGTGTACCTAATTCACGCATAACAAAGTTGGTAACATCCACCACATTATTGATCGGAGTTAACCCAACTGAACGAAGTCTTTTTT
Organism: uncultured Flavobacteriales bacterium; assembly: GCA_903899795.1. Classification (GTDB taxonomy): domain Bacteria; phylum Bacteroidota; class Bacteroidia; order Flavobacteriales_D; family Crocinitomicaceae; genus CAIUKX01. Next base: position 1,470 of record CAIUKX010000560.1, on the reverse strand, counting down.
GTAACCATGCGGGTGACGGTTGAACGGTAACTCCCGTAATGGTTGTTCCCATATATCTCGGACAAGCAGCTTGATTTTCAACCGAAACATTAATTTTTAAATCAGCTTTTCCTTTTTTGAACGACTCAACTGATGGCCATTGAATAGATAGACCTTTGTTTCTATGTACATTCAGAAATGCGGCCACATCGCGTGCTACACCTATATGTCCCATTGCATCTGCACGATTTGGGGTCAATCCGATTTCTATTTGATGATCATCTTCCAACTCGAAATAAGAGGCTGCACTTTTTCCAACTTCAATAGAAGGGTCTAGAACAAGAATTCCAGCGTGAGATTGACCTAAACCTAATTCGTCTTCAGCACAAAGCATTCCTTGAGATTCAACACCTCGGATTTTAGAAAGTTTTATTTTGAAAGCTTCATCCGGTTTTGGATACAATGTACATCCAACTGTCGCTACGATTACTTTTTGTCCGGTAGCAACATTAGGAGCACCGCAAACGATTTGTAATAATTCTTCCTTTCCGATGTTGACGGTTGTTACTTTCAGTTTATCGGCATCAGGGTGTTTTTCACAAGTGATAACTTCTCCGATTACAACGCCGGCCAATCCGCCTTGGATGGCCTCCATTTTTTCGATGCTTTCAACTTCTAGTCCGGTGTCTGTAAGGATATGTCCCAATTCAGCTGGGGAAAGGTTTGTTTTGACGTATTGCTTAAGCCAATTATAGGATATTTTCATTCTGAAAAGTGCATTTTATTTCAAGCAAAGATACTTAATTTAGATGCAAGACTCAAGACAATATCGAAAAGATTTCGTACGGTTCTTAAACACAAAAAGCTGCCCGAATTCGGACAGCTCTCTGTAAATAATAAAAAGTTGTAACTTAAGACTATAACGCTAACTGTTGATCTTTATTGTATGTGACCTTATAAATAAAATTAATTTTTTTCGTTTCCTTGGTTTTTATATTGAAATTCCAAGCTAAAATTCCCCGTTGACTATCCAGTTTTGCTTTGTCAATTTCAAGCGCTTCTATTTGTATATCTGCGTTTTGAGTGATTGGAAGCTGATCTTGTACGATCAATTCAATAGTCGTTGATTTATTGTTTTTTATTTCTATTGTGTATGCAAATGTTTTTTCAACGTTGTTATTTACGACTTTTTCACGACAATCTTTTTTCAATAAAACACGTTTCACCATAATATTTGGGTCTTTTCCTAAACTCAATGTCAGGGTATCTTCCATGATGGTAGGATCCAAATAGGTTTCACCAATGTAACTACCATCGAAAAAAATATTTGCTTTTGCTGGGACTAATTGCAATTCATCGAGGTTGGATAATTGAGCTATTAAATAAACGGATTTGTCCAGTTTTGGAACAGTATAATATTTATAATCAGCATCGATATCGGCATTTTTCACCAAGACCATGTACTGTTCATTATTGGATTTGATGGTGTAG
>CAIUKX010000559.1 GCA_903899795.1 uncultured Flavobacteriales bacterium | reverse complement strand
GTTGTAGGAGTTGAAATACATTAGACATTAGACATTAGACATTAGACATTAGACATTAGACATTAGACATTAGACATTAGACATTAGACATTAGACATTAGACATTAGACATTAGACAAAATTAAAATGAAAAAACTATTATTACTATCGCTATTAAACACTACATTACTTCAATCACAAATTAGTTTAACAAAAAATGACTTTGCCAACGGTGGTGATACAGTTCGAATGAGTCACTCTACTGATTTTTCACTGGATTTTACTACGACTGGTCCTAATCAAGTTTGGAATTTTTCCACTTTGCAACCAAGTTCACAAACAGTTGACAATTATAGACCGACCAGTCAAATGTCAACTCTATCTTCTTTTCTTTTCGGAACATTTGCTCCAACCCCATACAAGGCTAGTTATTTTATCGAATCTGCCAATATTCCAATTGCCCAAATCACATCCATTCTACCGGTGAGTATTACAGATATCTTTGAATTTTCTCGTGTAACAGTCGATTCTATTACTTCCATTGGCTATTCTATGGTTGTCAATTCAACCGAAGTCCCGTTTAAATCAGATACAATTGAAAAAAGATATGATTTCCCAATTGATTTTGGTAATACAACATCTTCAAGGGGTTATACAAATATTGACATGAATCCTGTCTATGATGCTATTTGGAGACAATACAGAACTCATACTTCAGTAGTTGATGGTTGGGGTTCGATAACAACACCTTATGGAACATTCGATGCTTTAAGAATCAAACATGAAATTCATGAAATTGACTCTATATACATCGGTCAATTCAGTATTTGGCTACCCCTTCCATTACCTGTCAGCTATCAATATGAATGGTGGACAAACGGTAAAAAAGAACCTATTTTACGCATTACAACTTCAAGTGCAGCGTCTACCGAAAACATCACAGCAGTTGAATACAGAGATATCTATCGAGGATTGGATGCCGGTTTAATGGAATTGACCAACGATTTCAATGTTTATCCTAACCCAACAACCAATAACCTTAAATTAAACTGTAATCAAACCGTTGAGCGAATCACAATTTCCGATGTTAATGGTAAAACAATTCGTGAATTCAATGTATCTCCGGCTAAAGAACATGAATTGAACACTTCGAATCTTGAATCTGGATTTTACTTTATCAATATTTTCACGGAGAACGATAAATACACAAAATCATTTATCAAAAAATAAGCTGTTTGTATCAATTCTTACCCAGTTATTTTATAACCTGAGTTCGATTCATATTTTACAATCAGATTTATAGTTGCCGTCCAACGATAGAAAACGTACCTTTGCACAAAGGCAAGTCAGTCTATCGCTCCCAATTCGTTGGGGGAGGAAAGTCCGGGCAGTATAGAGCATCGTACTTCCTAACGGGAAGGGTCGTTTCGGCGATACAGAAAGTGCCACAGAAAGGAAAACTACTCCTCAATTCGTTGAGGTGAAAAGGTGAAAAGGTGGGGTAAGAGCCTACCGCTCAAGTGGTAACATTTGGGGCAAGGTAAACCTTACGAACTGAAAGACCATGTATACCAAGGCTTGAGGGTTGCTCGCCCAATCTTGGAGGGTAGGTCGATGGATCCCTGCCGTGAGGTTGGGACTAGATAAATGATAGACATCCTGCTTGCAGGACACAGAACCCGGCTTATGACTTGCCTTTTTTAATTTTCCGATGTATTTAATACAAACATAAAAGGCTACCAAATGGTAGCCTGAAATGAGAATGCCCTATTTTTCTATTATTGAACCAATGTAATGGTTGTTCTTCTGTTCTTTGTGAATTGTTCTTCCGTACAATCTGTACATTTGATATCCGGATCTTTTTCACCTTTATAATCACCTGTGATTCTAGATTTGGAAATCCCGTGTCTTACCAAATAACTAATCGTCCGCTCCATTCTTCGTTTTGATAACCAAATGTTGTATTCATCAGTATCTCTTGAATCGCAGTGAGAACTTACATGGATCTTAACATTTGTTTTCGCGTTGTTTTGTACAAAATCTTTCAAACTAGTAATATTTTGATCATTCAAGAAACTTGAATTTAAATCAAAGTAAATAACTGCACTTGCAGCAGCTATATCAGGTTCTACAGGAGGAGTCAAAGGTACAGGTGGGCAATTTTCTCCAATTGTAATATTAATTTCTGCAGATTGACCTACAGCATCAGAAATAATAACCGCATAATCCCCTTTTTTAAGACCTACAATATCTTCTGTCTCCTGACCATTTGTCCAAATTATCTCAAAAGGTGGGACTCCTCCCTCAATTGTCATATCAATTTTTCCATCAGAACCTTGGCAAACAGAAACATCTGTACCTTTAACTCCAACGATTAAAACTGGTGGAGTTAAAATGTTAGCATAATAAATATCACTTTTATCACCATCTCTGTTACTTGACCAAAAAACATGTTTCGGAGATCTGGAAAAATAAGCATCAAATTTTGGTGAATTTATTTTATCACCGAGATTAACTGGAGTTCCCCATTCAGTCCACGATTCTCCCTGACGGATTGAATAAAAAATATCTGCATCTCCTATTCCTCCATGCCCATTACTTGAAAAATAGAGTGTATCCTGACCTTCTGAAAGAAAAGGACTTATCTCATATCCAACAGTATTAATGACATTTCCCAAATGTATTGGGGCTGACCAACCCTCACCTTCTTTAACTGACACATACAAATCCTCTTCGCCAATTGTACCAGGGCCTTTGTGTGATATTAAAATTACATTCTCAGCCTTATTTACATGAAAACCATATAAATCACCCTCGATATCCAATGTAGGTATGTCTAGATGTATAGGGGCACTCCAGGTGTTTCCTTTTTTATTAGAGATCGCACACCCTTTAATCTTGTCTTTTTTCCCTTCGTATGAATCTAACAAATACAATGTATTTTCATCGGTACTAATTCCAAAAACAGCATTGTTCAGTTTGTTATCAAGATCCTTTACACGTTCGCAATCGATGTATTCACCACTTGAGTTTTTCTTACTCACCCAAATATCCAAATCAGAAGCACCTCCTGTATTCGAAGGGTCATATGTTCTGGCAAAATATAAGAAAGAGCTATCTTTGGAGAATACAGGCATGCTCTCTTCAGCATCTGAATTTACAGTACCACCTAATCGAACCGGTTCAGAATATTGATTAAATTGAGCATACAAACTTCCTGTTAATACCAACAAATTTGCTAGTAAGACTGTTTTTTTCATAAGCTAAAGAAATAAGAATGAAGAAACTATCTCAACATGATACCCAAGATCAATTCATGACCTCCAGAGCTATAATTGTTGAATCTTGAAATTGAGTAATCGTATGAATATCCAAATTTGAATCTTTGTGAAATATTCAATCCGGCCATAATAATTACCGCATCTTTATTTCTGTAGGATAAACCACCCCAAAATCTTTCTTTATACTCTGCCTGAATCGTTCCTTCGATTGAAGGCGGAGCTGGTGACATGTATTTCACCAAAAAAGCTGGTGTTATAGTCAAGTCAGGGGTAACAGGAAGTTTTATACCTCCGGTAATATTTATGTGGATAGTAGGGTCAAAATTAGCAGTACTAGAACCAAAATTCACCATATTACGCGTCAATTGATCTGCAGCAACTCCAAAAAACGATTTATCAGAGTAAAAATACAATCCAGCACCTATGTTCATAATATTCTGAGTCGCTTGATTTGCTGTATAGTCAGTATAAGTCCCATCAGTCGCCTGATTTTTAACAATCGCTTTATCCTGTAAGAAAGCATTATTTGAGATACCCAATCGGGTTCCAAAAGATATATTATACTTGGGTGACACAGGGATATGAATAGCGTACGTACCTGAGAATTGTACTTTTCTAAAAGCACCATATTGATCACCCACCAATTGACCACCGATTGCATGTTTAAGTTTTCCGGTCTTAACTTCAGGACTTTTAATTGGTCCACTACTGATATGCAAGGAAGGGTTATATCTCTCCTTTTGATTTTTGGAAAGAAGTGTCGTTACCGATGCATATGATGTCATCGGTGCATTGGTAAAACCTAACCACTGCATTCTACCTGAGACAGTAACATCAGTAAAGTTATAGACTCCTGCAGCACCAGGATTTACCATAAATTGATTTCTCAAATATTGACTGTACTGAGGCATTTGTTGCGCAAAACCAAATTGAATGGTTGAGATAAATAAAACAAATCCAATAATATTTTTCATAATTATACTTTTTATTTTCTAACAATCGTTACTGTTCCTTTATCAGGTTTTGTAATGCCATCATTGTACTCAATGATAAAATAATAAGAAGCAACAGGTAATGCAGAACCTTTATAGTTTCCGTCCCATGGTTTGGTTTCATAGGTGCCTTTTGCAGACTCATATATTAAACTTCCCCAACGGTCATAGATTTTCACCACATTTAAAGGGAAAGATTTATCGATGAATTCTAATTCCCAAGTATCGTTTACAGCATTTCCATCAGGGGTAAACGCAGTTGGTATATCGATTGAGCATAAGGTAATCGTCAGTGTTACAGAACTAGAAGGGCTTACACACGTACCAACTGTTTCAGTAACATAATAAGTGACAACTCCAACGTTCATAGAAGGAGTAAGCGAAGTACCTGTTCCAATTGAATCATTTAAAGTTGCATCAGAATACCATGTCAATGTTCCACCAGATCCAGCTATAGCTTGAATATTCACTGGTACAGCCACAGAACAATAACTCGTATCAGCGCTTGTCACTGGTGAAGCCGGAGTAGGATTCACTGTCTCATTCACAATTGCTGCACAACCATTACTATCTGTATAAGTAATTGAAGTTATTCCAGCTGTTAATCCAGTAACCTCTCCTAATGAAGATACTGAGGCTGTAGCAGGTAACGAACTGATCCATGGATTGCTTGCATTAGGTGTACCCGATCCTGTCAATTGTACAGTCTCACCTTCACATATAACTAATGATCCTGTTATTGTCGGATTAGCATAAACAGTCACGATACTATCGGTGCTACAACCTAAACCATTTAAATAGGTTATCGTGCAAGTCCCGTTTCCTGTACCCGTAAGGACACCTCCAGATGTGATCGTTGCTATACCTGTGTTTGAACTCGCCCAAGGTGTTGTAGCATTTGGTGCAAGTGTACCTGTTAAAGTATGAGAAGCTCCAACACAAATATCTAAACTTCCGAAAATAGTTGGATTAGGAGGTAAATCTACCAAATCAACCGTAGAAGAAGCAACGGAAGTACATCCTGACGCATTTGTTACTGTAAAGGTATAAGTTACCCCTGCTGTTAAGCCTGAGAATGTTCCGGTTGTCGTTGGACCAGATCCCGCCAATGTGGCACCGCCTGGGGTAGCTGTTATTGTCCATGCTCCTACTGCTGGCAAGCCACTTAAATCTACACTTCCCGTTATTAATGTACAGTTAGGTTGAGTGATTGTCCCTACAACTGGAGCGGTTGGTGTGGATGGTTGCGCATTGATGACAGCATTTGAAGATGCTACTGAAGTACATCCTGATGCGTTGGTTACTGTAAATGTATATGTTGTACTAGCCGTTAATCCTGGAAAAGTAGCTGTTGCACCAGATCCTGCCAGTGTTGTTCCACCTGGGGTAGCTGTTATTGTCCATGCTCCTGGAACCGGTAATCCACTCAAATCAACACTTCCTGTTGCTACAGTACAAGTTGGCTGAGTGATTGCTCCTATTACTGGTGCTGTTGGTGTAGTCGGTTGCGCATTTATTACTGCATTTGAAGATGCTACTGACGTACAGCCTGATGCATTCGCTACTGTAAATGTATAAGTTGTTCCAGCTGTTAACCCTGAAAATGTTCCGGTCGTAGTTGGACCTGATCCTGCTAGTGTTCCTCCACCTGGAGTTATTGTAACGGTCCAGGCACCTACTGCTGGTAAACCACTCAAATCAATGCTTCCAGTTGCAACTGTACAAGTTGGTTGAGTTATTGTTCCTATTACTGGTGCACTTGATGTAGTCGGTTGTGCATTAATTACAACATTTGATGACGCAACCGAAGTACAACCAGAAGCGTTTGTTACAGTAAACGTATATGTTGTACTAGCTGTTAATCCTGAGAATGTTCCGGTTGTCGTCGGTCCTGATCCTGCCAATGTTGCTCCACCAGGTGTTGCTGTTACTGTCCAAGCACCTGCTGCTGGTAAACCACTCAAATCGACACTTCCTGTAGCAACTGTACAAGTTGGTTGAGTGATTGCTCCTATTACTGGTGCAGTTGGTGTAGTCGGTTGTGCATTAATGACAACATTTGAAGATGCTACTGAAGTACAACCTGAGGCATTCGTTACTGTAAAAGTATATGTTGTTCCAGCTGTTAATCCTGGAAATGTTCCTGTTGTAGTTGGTCCTGATCCTGCCAATGTTGCTCCACCAGGAGTAGCTGTTACTGTCCAAGCACCTGCTGCTGGTAAACCACTCAAATCAACACTTCCTGTTGCAACTGTACAAGTTGGCTGAGTAATTGCCCCTACGATCGGTGCTGTTGGTGTTGTTGGTTGAGCATTAATTACTGCATTTGAAGATGCCACCGAAGTACAACCTGAGGCATTCGTTACTGTAAATGTATATGTTGTTCCAGCTGTTAATCCTGGAAATGTACCTGTTGTTGTTGGACCTGATCCCGCCAGTGTTGCTCCACCCGGAGTTGCTGTAACCGTCCATGCGCCTGCCACAGGCAAACCACTCAAATCGACACTTCCGGTTGCAACCGTACAAGTTGGCTGAGTAATTGCTCCTACGACTGGTGTTGTTGGAGTTGTTGGTTGAGCATTAATGACTGCATTGGAAGATGATACAGACGTACAACCAGAGGCATTCGTTACTGTAAATGTATATGTTGTACTAGCTGTTAATCCAGAAAATGTACCCGTTGTTGTTGGCCCTGATCCAGCCAGTGTTGCTCCACCAGGAGCAGCTGTTACTGTCCATGCACCTACTGCAGGCAAGCCACTTAAAGCTACACTTCCTGTCGCAACTGTACAAGTTGGTTGAGTGATTGCTCCTATGACTGGAGCAGTTGGAGTAGAAGGCTGAGCATTGATTACAACATTCGATGATGCTACAGATACACAACCCGACACATCCGTAACTGTGAATGTATAGGTCGTTCCTGCTGTTAAACCTGGAAATGTACCTGTTGTTGTTGGTCCTGATCCTGCCAAAGTTGCTCCACCGGGAGTCGCAGTTACTGTCCATGCACCAGCTGCTGGTAAACCGCTCAGGTCTACACTTCCAGTTGCAACGGTACAAGTTGGTTGAGTAATTGTTCCAATTATAGGCGCTGAAGGTGAAGATGTAGTACCAATCACAGCATTTGAAGAAGCAACAGATGTGCAACCTGAAGCATTTGTTACTGTGAAGGTGTATGTAGTACTAGCCGTTAATCCTGAAAACGTACCAGTTGTAGTTGGTCCTGATCCTGCCAATGTTGCACCACCTGGAGAAGCTGTCACTGTCCATGCACCTACTGCTGGTAAACCACTTAATGCAACACTTCCTGTTGGAACACTACAAGTTGGTTGTGTAATTGCTCCTACAACTGGTGTTGTTGGTGTAGATGGTTGAGCATTGATAACAGCATTCGATGATGCTACTGACGTACAACCTGAAGCATTTGTTACGGTAAATGTGTATGTAGTACTAGCCGTTAATCCGGAGAATGTACCTGTTGTTGTAGGACCTGATCCTGCCAATGTTGCACCCCCTGGAGAAGCAGTTACTGTCCATGCACCTACCGCTGGTAAACCACTTAACGCTACGCTAGCAGTTGCTACTGTACAAGTTGGTTGAGTGATTGCTCCTATAACCGGTGCTGTTGGTGTAGCTGGCTGAGTATTTATTATAGCATTAGATGAGGCTACTGAAGTACAGCCTGATGCATTTGTTACAGTAAATGTATATGTTGTTCCAGCTGTTAATCCTGAAAACGTACCAGTTGTTGTTGGACCTGATCCTGCCAATGTAGCCCCACCTGGTGAAGCTGTTACTGTCCATGCACCTGCTGCAGGCAAACCACTTAAAGCTACACTTCCAGTTGCTACTGTACAAGTTGGTTGAGTGATTGCTCCAATTACTGGTGCTGTCGGCACAGTATTAACCGTAATAGTACCTGAACCTGAAGCACTTGTACAACTATTAACTGTATAAACACATGAATAGGTAGTCGTTGAAGCTGGTGAAACAGTTATACTTTGAGTAGTTTGTCCACCAGGTGACCACAAATAAGTTCCACCGGGTACAACTGGAGTAGCAGTTAATGTTGTCGACTGAACTCCACAAACAGTAGCAGAATTGATTGTTGGTGCAGGAGTACCTATCGTTGCAGTACCCCCGAATGTTAAACCAAAACCTGTTCCTCCTGGCGACCAATTATTCACTAATAATTGATAAGACTCACCGGCAGTTACATTCATTTGTGATACCCATCCATCTCCAGCTGCACCTTCAGAATTATCAACTGCCCCATTTCCCAAACCAGTTGTTCCACTAGTACCAGCAAATGAACATCTTACTGGTGCCCCAGCTCCACATGCCATACTTGGTCCATACACTGCAAAATCGAAATCATCAGTTCCAGTTACGGGGTTAATGTTTAGTGACAAAGTTCCAGATGTCATAATAGAAAAAGTATACCAATTTGAATACACTTCACCTGTCAAACAACTTCCCGCGCATCCTTCACTTGGACTAATTCCCGGACCATTTGAAACGTCATTAAATGCAGTATTTGAACAAATAAATGTTGAAGTAGAGCAATCTGAATTTCCGGCCGCCAATGCAGTCCCATTATTCACGGTAGTAATTGTCGCTTGAAATCCAGCACCCGTATTGATATTATCAGAATAAACTCTTACAGTTAAACATCCTGAAGAATTGGTTGCTGTATAGGAAAAAGGTACAGTCGGTGTACCTGTAATCACTCCTGTACCTGCAGCAGCTGGTGCGGTTGTAAAAACAGTACTATTTTGCGCTGGTCCATTACCAATCACAATATAATCCCAACCATTTTCCATATCAAAACTAGTAAAGGTCAATCGTAAAGATTGACCAGCAGTTGTCGGACAAATAGTTTGATAAATATTATTAATATTCAATGAATAATTTCCAGCAACCCCACCATTATCGACATAGGTTCCTGTATTTGTTCCAATATCACAACCTCCGGCAAAAGAACCAAGGATACCTGTAGTAGGGGCAGTATATGTTTGAGATATTAAATTAAAATTTATTATCAATGACAGAAAAAGGAAATATTTTTTCATGATCTAATGTAATTTTAGTAGCTTGTTTTTTTCAGTTGTTCATTTTGCTTCTGATAAGAAGGCACCAAGTTTTTCTTAGCATCTTCTATCGTATTGATTGAATACAACATGATATTTAACCCAGATTCTGGATCATAAATAACAACTGTCTCATCCAATTTTCTATTTAATCGGTATTTGAGAACATCAAATTTGAGTAATTGATCAGTGGAATATTGTTGACCGGCTACAACTTCAAAAGATTTTGAATATTCGTAATTGATCAATTTCAATTTGTCTTTATAGGATGACATCTGCTTGATTTCTTCAGCACTATAATACTTTTTCATCATGACATCCGTTAATGGAGTAATGACCAGTGATTCAGATCCCGTAGTAGATTGAGAAAAAAACTCATTAGAATAAGTAATCCCAAGGAGAACTATACCAAGTAGTATAAATTTCTTCATAGTTAGTTTAATTTTGTTATAGTTTGCGTGTAAATAGATTATACTTCAATTTCATAAGTGAAAATACGTATAAAATTAATATAATTCAAGCAAATTTAATACAAAAATTAACATAACAAAAAAAAATATACAATTCCAGCTAAAAAAGATTCTTTTCAAGATCATCTTGTTAATTAATCAAATAACACGATTGAGTCGTCGCAAGTTTACCACAACGTAAATAGATTACTTTTCGCTGTGAGATATTTG
>CAIUKX010000558.1 GCA_903899795.1 uncultured Flavobacteriales bacterium | reverse complement strand
TTTGTATTTTGAAATATTTTTATGACAAATTGAAAAATGATAAAATTGATTTAATGATTAGCGTTCGAGATGAAAGTTATTTTCAGTCACTTCCTTTTTTTCGAAAAGTCATTTCCAGAGGATTAAAATTTTTGAATTTCTTTTTTCTGAGTTTTAAAGTAATCGATACACAAGCAGGGATCAAGGAATTGAGTGAGTCGGCAAAACAAATTTTTCTGACGACTACGACAAATAGTTTTGTTTTTGAAATAGAATTTGTCAGATTATGTCTCAAAAAACGAATAAAAATAGGATATCAAGCTGTAACAACGCGTGAAGGTATACTATTTACTAATTTTGGTAAAAACACAATCAAAAGAGAATTGAGATCTTTGATAAAGTTGTTGGTGAAAAAAAGAAAATAATGACTAAGCATATTGTACTCACATTCGATTTAGAGGAATTTGATTTGCCAGAAGAATATTCGATTGCTATTGAGAAAAAACAACAATTGCAAATTTCAACTGACGGATTAGAAAATCTATTGGTAATTCTCAGAAAACATAGTATCAGAGCGACTTTTTTCACAACTGCATTTTATGCTGAAAACAATCAGGAATTGATGAGTGTACTGGTTGCTGAAGGGCACGAAATAGCTTCTCATCTTTATTATCATTCCGATTATAATCCGGAGCATGTTGCCTTATCTAAATTGAAACTAGAAGAAATCACAGGTCAACCGGTCTATGGATTTCGAAGTCCGCGTTTACGGCCAATTGAATCTGGATTAATTACAAAGGCTGGTTATGAATATGAATCATCTTTAAATCCAACGTATATCCCGGGTCGTTACATCAATTTTTTTAAGTCAAGAAGATTCTATTTTGATCAAAAAAGTCGACTTTTTGTTTTGCCATTTTCGGTATCTCCTATTGTTCGATTTCCTTTATTTTGGTTGAGTTTTAAAAATATTTCATTTGGTATGTATCGATTTTTATGCTTATCTGCATTGAAAAAGGACAAGTATTTACATCTTTATTATCATCCTTGGGAATTTGCAGATTTGAATGATACGGGCATTCCAAAATACATTCGGAAAATAGATGGAAATGATCTTGCGAACCGACTGGATAAACTTATTGAAACTCTCATTAAAAAGGGAAAATTCACAACAATTCATCAGTTTTTTACTGATGTGAATCATAAAAAATGAATCCAAACATACTGGATAAAAATTCTATCTTTGTCCCGTTTATATTTTCCAAAATGATGAAAAACATTTTATTTTTATTTATTGCATTCTCAACCGTAGTTTCTGCACAGGATACTAAACCATCTACTTCTCGTTCCAAAAAAGGTAGTTTTTACGCCTATTGGGGATGGAATAGAGATATGTATACTAAATCCGACATTTCTTTTAAAGGAAATGATTATGATTTTACTTTGCATAAAATTATTGCATTGGATCATCAAAGTCCCTGGGATGCAAAAGTTTACCTCAATCCCGGTGCATTGACAATTCCACAATACAACGCCAGGGTTGGTTATTTTTTGACGGATAAATATCAAATTTCTGTGGGTGTCGATCACATGAAATATGTAATGGCCAATGATAAAATGTCTTCAATATCAGGGCATATAGCGAATTCAGGTACAAAATATGACGGAGTTTATGATAACACACCGATTCAATTGACATCGGATTTTTTACTTTTTGAACATACGGATGGTTTAAATTATTTGAATTCAGAAATTCGCCGATCCGATAAACTAATGGAGAGAAGAAAATTTACTGTCAACAGTACTTTTGGAGCTGGTGGAGGTATATTAATGCCCCGAACCAACTGTACACTTTTGGGAAATCCACGTTATGATCAATTTCACTTGGCCGGATTTGGAATTGGAGCTGTAGCTGGGATCAATATTGAATTTTGGGAACGTTTCTTTCTGCAAACGGAATTGAAAGCTGGTTTTATCGATATGCCTTCGATTCGTACGACCATGTTTAAAGCTGACATGGCGAAACAACATTTTAGCTTTTTACAGTCCAATATTGTTTTGGGAGTAATTCTTAACAACGGAAAGAAAAAGAAAAAATAAGACAACCATAAAATATCAGATATGAAGACATTATTTTTTTCAATAGTATTGGTTACTTTGTTTGCATGTCGCCCGGAAAACATGATCAATAATAAGCTAAATGGGGACTGGTCGCTTGTAACAGTTGATGGTCAGGCGATCGATCCAAATACTTCCGAAACATTGCATTTTTCCAAAAAAGGATCAGGTGGTGACGTAATCATTACCAGAATCAATAATGGACAAACTGTAACATTAACCGGGACTTATGATTTGTTGAAGACTCAGTTTTTAACGATTGCTATTCCAAACGGAAGCACAACAGGTTATCCTTATGATATCTACCGTTACGACTTAAAGAAATATTCAAAAACAGAATTGACGATGGCTTTTGAATATGATGCAAAGACTTATTATTATAAGAAGAAATAAAGATTTTAAGCAATAAAAAAGAGACGGCTATTGACCGTCTCTTTTCGTTTTTAGTAGTGAATTTAATTTTATTGCCAACCAAATTGACGTTTTTAATTTGTTTTTTCTTCTGTTTTTGCAGGCTCTGCCGTTTTTGTTTCTGTTTTCGCCGGCTCAGTTTTGATCGTTTCAGTTACGGTTACTTTTTTGTCAGTAGATTTTTTACCTTCACAACAAGCAGCATCTTTTTTGCAGCATTTTTTGTCACCTTCTTTACAGCAATCTTTCATTTCACCTTTTTCACAGTGACCGCCTTCCATTCCTTTGTGACATTCCATTTCTCTTTTTTCGCAATGTCCGCCACCCATACTACCATGGCATTCCATTTCCATTTCTTCACTATCGCAATGTCCACCTCTCATTTCTTTGTGAATCATTACTTTTTTCTCACAATGTCCGCCACCGCATCCACCGCACGACAAAGAGCAGATCAATCCACCTACGAAAACAACAGTTCCGAAAACAATGGCCACATAAGAAGCAAATTTGGTCATTTTCCCTAATCCTTCTTTTTTAGCATAAGCTAACAAAAATAACCCTGCCAGTAAAACTAAAATGGAGAGGGACATACTAGATATAATCATAATTACAATAAATTAGCGTTAATATTCAAAACTTAAAAGTAGCTTATTTGTTTCTAATTATTTGTATAAGTTTGATAATAGGTTAGAATTAATGGATAATTGGTAAACTAAACTGAGGCATCAAAAAAATAGTTAACTTCGACTCGCAAATTGCTGACAAGAAGGTTTGAATTAAAGTAACTAAAATTTAACAAAGACCTATTTTTAAATTAAATACATTTGAATTTATAATCAAATTAGAAACGTCATGAATAAGGAAAGATTAGTAAAAGGATTGTTATCCTTAGTAGTAGTTGGATCGATGGCTTCTTGTACCGTTATCCGCCCTGGACAAATTGGTATGAAACAAACGATCGGTAAATTGAAACCAGGTGTGATTGCAGCAGGTCCAAAATTGTTTAATCCCTTTGGTACAAAGATTATCAAAATTAATGTTCGTACCGTTGAGCTTTATCAGACATTGGAACTTCCTACGAAAGAAGGTTTGAATGTGAAAACAGAGATCATTTTGTTATACCACGTTAAACCGGAATCTGCACGTGATATCTATATCCAATATGGAACAAATTATGAGCAAGTTGTAGTGGAAAGTAATTTCATTGCAACAGCGCGTCAGGTAAGTGCACGTTACGATGCAAAAGAATTGTATGCAGTTGACAGAAAATTAGTTGAGCACGTGATTATGGATGAATTGGCAGCTGATATCGGCAGCAAAGGATTCCAAGTTGATGCGGTACTTTTGAAAGAGATCATTTTACCAGCGGCAATGACTCAGGCAATTCAATCGAAAGCAAGTGCTGAACAAGCGGCTTTACAGATGGAGTTTGTGATTCAAAAAGCAGTGAAAGAAGCTGAGAGATTGTCAATCGAGGCAGAAGGTATCAAGAAAGCACAGTTGATCATCAACAGTTCACTTTCTGAATCATTGTTGAAATACAACTACATTGAAATGATGAAATCTTTATCGACGTCTCCAAATGCGAAAGTTATCATTACAGATGGAAAAGTTCCAGTAATGTTGGGAGGACAATAAGAATTCCAATTCATAAAATTGAAGAACCGCTCTGTTTCAGGGCGGTTTTTTTGTTTCAAGAATTATCTTTTATGGAGTTATAGATAAGGGAGCTATCCATTTACTGTTACATAGGCTATGTCGGAGATGAGGAGTATACCTATGTGAAACCTACGGAAACCCTACGAAAATGCTACGTGAATCTATCCTGATTTTATTGTGGTTCAATATAAAATGGCTGATAAAAAGGTGAACGTTTAAAAAGATGTTTTCGTATACAAATTAAAAGTAAACCCAGTTATTCTTCCTGTGCCTCTGCTTCAAAAGTATCAGGTAGTTCCTGAGTTGGATCTTCAACTAGAGCCATTTTTTTCTTCTTTTCTTTTGGGAAGTAATTTCTCTGACGAAGAAAAATCAAAATAATACCACTAGTAATGGAAAAATCGGCGATGTTCCAGATAGCCGGGAATACTTCTTTTCCGCCTAACCAAGGCATCCATTCCGGCCAAGTAGCCTGAAATTTGAACATGTCGACAACATTACCAAGTAAGAAACCATGGTTACGTACCTCCACTTCAAAAGGACCAAAGCATTTTCTTTTTATTCCTGAACCTTCCAAAATATTGAACCGGTGGCAAGGATCAAAGTCAAAAATGTAGTCATAGCAAGCTGAATCAATTAAATTTCCAGTAGCCCCTGCTATGATTAGTCCAACAGCAATCAGAAATTCGAGTTTTGCACCTTTTCTAGCTTGTTTTACCCAATAATAAGAGATTCCGATGATGGCAAGAATTCGAAAGATACTCAAGGCTAGTTTGTGCCACATTTTTGTTCCGAAAGTCGTTCCGAAAGCCATTCCCGGATTTTCGATATAATCAAGAACCAGCCAATTGCCAAAAAGTGGTCGCTGTTCGTCAGCAATAAAATTTGTTTTGATATAGATCTTTAAGTATTGATCAAAAAATAAAATGAGGGCAACAATTACCCCCACTATTATCAATTTTTTTTTCACGAAATTATTTTTTTTGGATATTTTTCGCTTCGATGCTCAAGGTAGCATGCGGTACCAGCAACAAACGTTCTTTTGCGATCAGTTTGCCGGTTACTCTGCAAATCCCGTATGTTTTGTTTTCAATACGATTCAAAGCGTGCTCCAGGTTTTGAATGAATTTCTCCTGACGAGCTCCCAATTGAGCAACTTCTTCTCTCGATAATGTCTGAGATCCGTCCTCCATCATATTGAACGTTCTGCCTGTATCATCTGTTCCATTATCGCTGTTTGACAAGGACGATTTCAACATGTCTAAATCATCGTGTGCTTCTTTTAATTTAGCAAGGATTACTTCCTTAAATTCAGCCATTTCAGCATCTGAGTATCGAGTTTTTTCTTGAGACATAATCCAATATATTTTTGTATTCTACTAGTCGTTTTTTTTCAGGTTGACAAATATAATCGAAATAATTTGATCTGATACAATGGTGAAAAGATTTCATAAAAAGATATAGGAGGATGAACGAGATGCTACTGGATGATCACGATCATCCCATACAATATCAATCCTTTCATTTTTCAATCTGTAATCCTTATATTTGCCATCGTGGTAAAATTATTTCTCAGTAACCGATCGTTTGTACAGTTTCTATTACCCTTGTTAATAGGGGTGTACGTCATGCTTAATTTTCAGACGGACTATTACAATTATGCTGATTTATCCAATTTTGGTTTCTGGGGAAGTAATGTAAAAATTAACCCGCTTACGAATCAAATTTTGGCAAGCTTGGTCGTTATCATTAATGCGGTCGGTTTGAATGCGGTTTTCAACTGGAATCAATTTTTGGAGCGGAATAGTTTCATGCCTTCACTGCTTTATGTAGTGTTGATGAGTTCTTATCACTCGTTTTACGGAATTGACGGACTTCTTTTGTCGCACACTTGTCTGATTATCACTCTTTATCAATTGTATTTCCTAAGACAAAATGAGGACGGGAGAAAAATTGTTTTCAATGCTTCCTTTTTTGCAGGACTAGCAGCAACTTTTCATCCGCCTTTGATTGGATTGCTTCCGATTTTGTTTTTTATGATCTGGACGATCCGTCCGTTTGTATTTCGTGAAATTATTCTGGCCATCCTGGGATTTGGAGTTCCACTTTTTTATGCCGGTTTTTACTTGATTTACACAGGTACTTCCATCAATCTGGAATTATTGAAAAACTCGACTAATTACGACCGGCAGCAGTTCGACTTTTTGGTCACGTCAGGAATTTTTGTCTTTTCACTCTTGCTCAGTTTGGTCAGTATTCAGGCTCATATTCAAAAAAGTTCGATCCGCTTGAAAAAAATGGCAAGAATTCTATGGTGGTATGTTCTAAGTGGATTGACGATAGGGGTGGTTGATTTCCTCTTTTACAATCAGATCCAGCGTTTTAGTTTGATCATGATCCCTTTTTCATTCTTTTTGACTTTCTCGTTTTCACACAAAACCTTGAGCTCTGTAGCAATCGGTTTGTTTTACGTTACGCTGATATATTCCTTTTTGAAGTTTTTCATTAATTTGGTTTAGGCATTAGGCATTAGGCATTAGGCATTAGG
>CAIUKX010000557.1 GCA_903899795.1 uncultured Flavobacteriales bacterium | reverse complement strand
ATGCAAATAGCAATGATGTGTAGTAGTCTCATTTTCAAGTCAGCAAAGTAATGTATAGCGATGCAAATTTAAGGAAAATCATTTACTTTTACGATTTACTAAAACATTTTAGCTAAATATTTTATTAGAACTTGAAATCCTAATCATATTATGCAAATGAAAAAATACTTTGATTTAATTGTTACAAATCCATTACTTCGGTTGATAATATGGATAACAACTTCCATTTAAAAAAAGAGTCTCGATCAACTCTTGAAATCCTAAGAAGAATTTCAATCAAAAAAAAGGTGCCCGAGAGCACCTTTTCAAAATTCATTTTATTAAAACTAAATGATCAGAAACAATAATTATTCGCTTCAATTAATTTATTTGCAATCATTTGTCTTGCATCTCTTGGATTAAATGCTTCCGTTTTTGTGAATCGTTTTAATCCCATTAACATCATTCTCAATTCATCTCCTTCAGCAAAACAGTTCAATGCATCTTTACCTGCTTTTTCAATTTTAGATGACGCATCATAAAAGAATGTTTTTACCATTGCAACTTGAACAGCAACAGCAGCCTCACCTTTCATTACAATCATTTTCTCTGCACGAAGCAAAGCTGACTCAGCTTGATAAATCAAAATTGTAATATCTGCCAAATTCATTAAGATTTCTTGTTCTTTTGATAGTGTTTGCATCAATTTCTGAACGGCAGAACCAGCAACCATTAACAAGGCTTTTTTGTATCCTTCCAAGTATTTATGTTCATTTGCAAAAACACCTTCCACTTCATCACCGGATTCAGGAATACTCATTAATTCACCTGCCACTTTCATAGCTGGCCCCATCAAATCCAGTTCACCTTTCATCGCTTTACGAAGAAGCATGTCGACGATCAACATACGGTTGATTTCATTCGTTCCTTCAAATATTCGATTGATACGGGAATCTCGGTAAGCTTTTTCAACCGGAGATTCAGCTGAATATCCCATACCACCATATATTTGAACGGCTTCGTCAGCTACATAATCCAAACATTCGGAACCTGCCACTTTCAAAATTGCACATTCTATAGCGAAGTCTTCAATCCCTTTCAAAGTAGCTTTTCCTTTTTCCATTCCTTCACTCATGTGCCCTTTAATAGCATCATCAATGTTTTGTCCGGCTCTGTAAGTCGCTGACTCAACCACGAATGTACGAATTGCCTGTTCAGCAAGTTTGTAACGAATCGCACCGTATTTATTGATACTACGGCCAAATTGTTCACGCTCTCCTGCATACCTTACTGAGTCAACGATTGTTGCTTTCGCTCCACCCATTACACCAGCAGCCAATTTGATCCGGCCGATGTTCAAAATATTCAAAGCAATTTTAAATCCTGCTTCGCGTTCACTCAACATATTTTCAACGGGAACTTTCACATTATTAAAGAAAACCTGACGAGTAGAAGATCCTTTAATCCCCATTTTTTTCTCTTCCGGATTCAAAGAAACACCTTCCCATTTGGCT
Organism: uncultured Flavobacteriales bacterium; assembly: GCA_903899795.1. GTDB lineage: Bacteria > Bacteroidota > Bacteroidia > Flavobacteriales_D > Crocinitomicaceae > CAIUKX01. The sequence goes on along the minus strand of CAIUKX010000557.1, from coordinate 808 downwards.
TCAACCAAAAATGCAGATAAATTTTTATCATCATCAATTTTAGCAAAAACAGTCATCAAATCTGCGAAACCACCATTTGTGATCCACATTTTTTGTCCTGTGATTGAATAATATTTTCCATCAGCTGAAAGTACAGCTTTGGTTTTTCCTGAATTGGCATCCGAACCTGAACTGGGTTCAGTCAAACAATACGCTGCTTTCCATTCTCCAGAGGCCAACAGTGGAGTGTATTTTGCTTTCTGTTCTTCTGTTCCGTAATACAACAATGGCAAAGAACCAATACCCGTATGTGCACCATACGCTACAGAGAAAGAATGCCCTTTTCCTAAACGTTCGGTTGCCAAAAGTGATGTTTTAAAATCAACACCCATACCACCTAGTTCTTCCGGAACAGACATTCCCAACATTCCAAGTTCTCCTGCTTTATTCAACAAGGAAACCATCAAACCTTCTTCCATACTATCGAGACGATCGATAACCGGATATACTTCCTGATCAATAAAATCATTGCACATTTGGGCAATCATCTGATGCTCTTCAGTCCATTCTTCTGGTATAAAGATTTCATTGGGTTGGGTTGAGCGGATTAAAAATTCTCCTCCTTTTATCGGTTTTGTGTTTTCTGTAGACATGGTATGTTCGTTTTTTTTTCTTACTTCTGCTAATGTAATAAAAGGTTTTATTGTACCAATAACTATTGAATCTTTTTTTCTGTTTTTGAGTCATCGCAAGTTTACCACTAATTTCCAATAGTCGCAATAACTAGCCTGTCAAAGAGTTTTCCTCCAAAATATCTTCGATTAAGCTT
>CAIUKX010000556.1 GCA_903899795.1 uncultured Flavobacteriales bacterium | reverse complement strand
CGAAGACACTCTTTCCCTACACGACGCTCTCCGATCTGTTCAACAACAGAATTAAGAGATCGTTTGGAAGAGAATACAGCTTATTTCAAAAAAGCGATTGTTGAAGCAGGTTTCGATATTAAGCCTGGTGATTCACCAATTGTACCGATTATGTTATACGATGCAGCTTTGTCACAAAAATTCGCTAACAAATTATTGGAAGAAGGAGTATATGCTGTAGGATTCTTCTACCCGGTTGTTGCAAAAGGAGCTGCACGGATTCGTACACAAATTTCAGCAGCACACACAAAAGCCGATTTAGATAAAGCAATCGCAGCATTCATCAAAGTCGGAAAAGAACTGGACGTTATATAATTATGAATGTTGAATGTTTGATTTTGAATTAAATTAAGCATTCAACATTTAACATTCAAAATTATCATGAAAAGGATTCTTGCATTTGCTGGAAGTAATTCATCACGTTCGATTAACCATCAATTGGTTGTCGCGGTGGCTAATTTAATCGATTTCGCTCAGGTAGATATGATCAATCTGCGTGATTACAGTGTTCATATGTTTGGTGTTGACATTGAGGCAGAAGAAGGAGCACCTGAAAAGATGAAAGAACTATCTGCATTGATTTCATCCTACGATGCTTTCATTATTTCAACTCCTGAACACAACAGTATGCCACCTGCTTTTTTTCTAAACATCATTGATTGGTTGTCTCGAATTGAAAGAAAGATTTTTGGAGGAAAACCAGTTTTGGCCATGAGTACATCACCCGGGGGAAGAGCCGGAATTTCTGCTTTGGCAATTCTCGAAAGTACACTTCCACGTTTCGGTGGAGAAGTAGCGGGTGTCTATAGTTTACCAAGCTTTAACGATAATTTCAAAGATTTTGAAATTCAGCATCCCGAGGAATTGTCGAAATTGAAACAGCAAATCAATGCATTTCAGTTGAAAATAAATCAACTTGAAGAAATACAATAGTTTACTTCAACTTTTGAAATGAAGGTGAAAAAACTGATCGAGGACTTATGTTCCGAATTGAAACTGCAAAGTGATCCTGCGCGCGCCATACAAAGTGCTCAGTACATGAAAAATTTGTTCACCTATTACGGAGTAGATGCAACAAAACGTAAAGTTGTTCAAAAACCTTGGTTTGAAGAATTGAAACGTTTGGAAGGTAAGTTTGATCGTTGGGAATTGATCCGTGAAATGTGGGCTATAGAACAACGAGAAGTCCATTATGTTGCGATCGATTGGTTGAACAGTTGGAAAAAAGCGACCATTCACAAACAAGATGGAATGCATTTGGAATGGTTGATCACCAATCATTCTTGGTGGGATTCTGTAGATGCCATAGCGAGTAACTATCTAGGAGCGTATTTCAAAAAATTCCCTGAGGAAGCTGCTGAAATCATTAAAGATTGGCGCTATTCGGATAATATGTGGTTGAATCGTTCCTGTCTGATCTACCAGCTTAAATACAAAAACGATGTCGATTTCGACTTATTGAAAAGCCTGATCAAACAATATCAGCCGAATAAACAATTCTTCATTCAAAAAGCAATTGGTTGGTCACTCAGACAATATTCCAAATTTAATCCCGAAGGCGTTCGACAATTCGTTGCAGAAATTAATTTACAGGGATTAGCAAAGCGAGAAGGAACGAAATATCTGTAAACTGATGTTTCGTATTGAATTTTTGATTCATTCTGTTTTACCCTCTTTAAGAATTTCTACAATTTAACAGACTCTAAAGTCCAATTGCCTGTCATCTTTGTTTTGCCTATCATAGGTCTTATATCTTTTGTCTTTGAGCGTAGCGATCTTACTTCTTATAGATATTAACAATCACTAGCTGATGTTTTCATGTTGGTGTCAATTTATTCATCCTTGTTTTGATCTACTTTTGAGACAGAGTTACTTCCAGTTGAAAATCTATAGAATACAAAAATAGAGATATTTCAGCGATAAATTTTTTTATGAGAGATAATTCAGTTATTAAAGCAAATTTATTGGTATATCTTTCATTTAAAGGTATTTCGAAGTATCAGTTTTATCAACAAACAGGTATTTCGAATGGCGTTTTATCTCAAAAGAATGGACTGTCTGAAGATAACTTATTGAAATCTCTCTCGTATTATTCTGATTTAAATCCAGCATGGCTTTTGACCGGAAAAGGACAAATGATTCTCAGGGAAAGTGATACAACACATGATATCCGACTCCTCGAAATTCAGGATCTCAATGCTGAAGACCAGCAGCGTATTTATAGTTTGCTTGACGCTTTGATTCGGGATGCGAAGGCGAGAGGGTAGTTTTTGTAAATTAATTTTGATCTAATCTTCAAGAAGATGGATAAAAAGTACAGTGAATCCCCTTTTAACACTCCCACTGCTGAAAACTTTTCTACTCACTAATTTTCCCAACGCTTAACTATCGTATTTTCGTTTCAAAATTGAATACATGACAACGATTGGTATTTTTTGCGGCGGATTTTCTTCTGAATTTGATATTTCTATTAAAAGTGCAACCACCATTTTGAATAATTTTCCGGATGGATACAATGTCTTTTTGATCGAAGTAGCCAGAGAACAATGGACTGCAAAGTACAAAGGTCAGGATTGTCCGGTGGATTTGAATAACCTGACGTTCAAGTATCAATCCGAAGTCATTCGATTGGATTACGGCTTGGTGTATGTACACGGTAATCCGGGTGAAAATGGAAAACTACAGGCATTTCTTGAAATGAAAGAAATTCCTTGTATTAATTCAGGCGCTTTGGCATCCGAACTTTCGTTCGACAAATGGTATTGCAATCAATTCCTGAAAGGATTCGATATTCCGGTCGCGAAATCACTGTTTCTTTCATCCAAAGATGATTTTTCAGTCGATACAATCATTGCAGAATTAGGATTACCGCTTTTCGTGAAACCATCCGATTCGGGTTCGAGTTACGGAATTTCAAAAGCAAAAACCAAAGAAGAATTGGCTCCTGCTATTGAGTTTGCATTCAAGGAAGGTAAAACCATTGTCATCGAATCGTTTCTGGATGGAACGGAAGTTACCTGTGGAGTTTACCGAAGAAAAGAAGGTGTTCATGCTTTGCCTCTGACTGAAATTGCCTCTGAAAACGAGTTTTTCGATTACGAAGCAAAATACCTTGGAAAATCACAGGAAATTACACCAGCACGCGTTTCGGAGGAAATCAGAAATCAGGTTCAGGCAACCGCAAAGCGCATTTATCAATTGTTACAGTTGCGTTCTATAGCCCGTATCGATTTCATGGTTGTAAACAATGTTCCTCATGTGATCGAAGTCAACACGACTCCAGGATTTTCACCTGCGAGCATCGTTCCTCAAATGATTGTCTGCGACGGTAAAACGATCAAAGAATTCTGGAGCGAGATTTTGGAATGCGAAATCTTGTAGGGGTTGATGGAGATCAACCCACTGCTATCAAAAAAATACAAGATATTGATTAATCAATCCAACATCTCTTAAAGAAATTTCTCCGCCTGTTTAGCGTAATATCCTTTCTCGTTGTTGATCTTTTTGAATAGAGAAATTGCTTTTTCTTTCTCTCCGTTTGCCAGGTAGCTTTTCGCCAAATACCATTCAGCTTCCTCGTTGAAATTGATAAATTCAGAAAGAAGACATTTATTAAACGTACTAATCGCTTTATCGTGTTCCCCTAAATTATAGTAGCACAAACCACCGTAGAAATTAGCGTTGATATCATCCGGATACGTTTTCAGGATCGTTTCGAAGCGTGATAATGCCTTTTTGTAATTTCCTCTTGCGAACGTAGCCATGGTTTTGTCTATGTATTCTATGTAAGGTACATCCACGTTTTTCCAAACCGGTTCATCGACTTTCGAAGTTTTATCCTCCATAGAAGCTGGTGTTCCTTCCAATACCAATTGTTCTGTTTTTACAGCAGGTTTAGAACGGTAATTCCGATAATCAACGAGCTTCAGATCTTCCAGGTAAACTTCTTTTGCGTAAATTTCTTTCTTTGCGATTTTTTCTTCAACTGGTGAAGGTTCTTCAATTGGTTTGACAGGTAATTTATCGACCTCTATTTTTTCAGGAGTTTTTGTAGGTATTTCAGTAGGATTTTCCTCTTTTACTTTTTGCTGTTTTGCGTAATCTTTTTGAATAGTTGCGATAGAAATTTGTTGTTTTTTTGGAAGTTCCTTCATTTCCTCAATCTCCTCAGGAATCACAATGTCCGTTTTTTCATAAGCGACTTGATTGGTTGCAGTTGAAGAAGGATGAGATGCTGTTTTTATGGATTCCGTTTTAGAAGTTGTGAAAAAGAAAATAGAGGCAATAATAACAAGAGCAATTCCGGAAGCGAGAAATACCATGGTCAGAAAGTGATTTTTCAAAAACTTTTGATCCAGATTTTTCATCTGTTGAGTCCCTATCGTTGAGGTAGACCAGCCTTCGAGCGCATCCGCATCAAAATCCGATGACAAGGATTTTTCCTCAATCGTATGCTTCACCTTTTCATCCAAAGTTTCCTTGTAACGATCAATGTCGTTGCGGGAAAGATTCTCGGAAGAAGAGAATAGCTTAGTTAATCGTTTTGAATTCATCTTTTTGTTCTAATTGTAGTTTGATATTTCGTTTTCCGTTTTGTATCGCACTTTTTACCTTCATCAGCGGAAGTTGTAGTAGATCGCTGATTTGTTGGTAGGATTTTTCCACGAGGTAAAAAAGTTGAACACATCGTTTTTGTTCCGGTTTTAATTCTTCAATAGCCTGTTCCAAAAGTTGAAGATGAATTTCTTTCGTTACTACATCCTCATTACTTTCTTCCTGATCGTATTTTTCCATTGTGTCTGAAGCTGTTTCTTTTCCAGTTTTTCGTAGGAACATGAAACAGTCGTTTTTTGTCACCATATACAACCACGATTTAAAATGTTGAATACTGTGTTTCAGCAGTTTTTTGGGGAGATCTTCAAATACTTTCATTGTCAGATCCTGTGCTTCGACTTCATTTTTCAGATATTTCAAGGAAGTACCCAGTACTAAATGTCCATAACGTTCATACAGCACGGCAATACACATGGAGGATTGTTCCTCTTTATAGAGTGCTACCAATTCCTCATCGGTCTTTTGCCTGTATTTTGAACGTCGCGATAAAAACATACTTAATACCATAGATGCAAGAGTAAGTTGAATTCCATAAAAATAAATAAAAATAATTTGGAGGAGTCTTTGTTTATTATTTAAATCAAACATTCAACGCTCAACAATTTTCTTACATGCCCGATATGGTTAAACAAGAACTTTATCAAGCGTCCTATCCAAGGATTTATCATTTATTTAACAATCATATTTATTTTTTCCTTTACTTTTATAACAAGAGAAGAATTCTCTTTCGGGTTTTCATACGAATTCAGTTGGAGAAAATAAATTGATAAACAAATGAAACGAATAGCTTTAATGACTTCCGGTGGAGATGCTCCGGGGATGAACGCGTGTGTGAGAGCAATAGTAAAAACAGCATTGCATTATGACATCATTCCGGTTGGTATCTATGATGGATTTCAGGGAATGATTGAAAAACGGGGTTTTGAAATGACCTATCAGGATGTCGACAACATTATATACAGAGGGGGAACAATTTTGGGAACTGCTCGAAGTGCTGAATTTAGAACTTTAGAAGGACGAAAAAAAGCGATTGAGTATTTACAGGAATTGAAGATCGATGGCTTGATTGTCGTAGGAGGTGACGGTACTTTTTCCGGTGCAACTGAATTGGGACATGAAATGAACATTCCGATCATTGGGATTCCGGGAACAATAGATAATGATATTTTCGGAACAGATCATACCATTGGATTTGATACAGCATTGAACACTGTAGTTGAAGCAATCGATAAAATCCGGGATACGGCTAGCAGTCATCATCGGGTATTTTTTATCGAAGTAATGGGAAGAGACGCAGGATTTATTGCTTTGTATGCAGCTTTGGCATCAGGGGCAGAATCAGTTTTGATTCCGGAAGAACTTACCAATATAGAAAGCTTGGTTCAGGAAATCCGAACACATAATACCGGTAGAAGAAGTTCTATTGTAATTGTTGCCGAAGGAGATGATGGCGGTGGCGCGAAGGAAATATTGGATAAAGTAAAACCGTTTTTACCAGAATTCGATTTGAGACATTCCGTTTTAGGACATATTCAAAGAGGAGGAAACCCCTCTGCTTTGGATAGAATCATTGCTACACGCATGGGGTCTTATGCTGTTGAACTTTTAATGAAAGGAGAATCAAATGTGATGGTTGGTGTTTATGGAGAGAATTTGAATACCTGTTCAATCGATCAGGGAATTAAAGAACATGCTTCACCTGAACTTTCGAAGTTAGAACTCTTGAAGAAATTAAGAACGCAATAACCAATATAGAGTAGGATATTCATATTAGCTTTACATTTCTTTAATGTAGAGCTTTTTTTT
>CAIUKX010000555.1 GCA_903899795.1 uncultured Flavobacteriales bacterium | reverse complement strand
GTTGGATTCAGTAAAAATTGAAGAGAAAGCTATTATTTCATCATTCAACAGCATAAGAAAGTGTTTCACCGGAAATTTTCTTCGTTTAATGAAATTTTATACTTAAGATTTGTTGGATAGGTAAAAAAACGATTACCAGCTAATTAGATAGGAAAAAAATTGCAGACATTTCACCTAATTTTGGATGCAGGTAAAATTATTACATTGAGGATTTTCGAGTGATCGAAACCAACGAATGAACTCTTCCCGATCTTGAAGAAAGGCTAAAAGTTTCAGGTGATAATCTGGTTCAGTATATATAATAATGTCTTTTAATCGATGAAGATCTAATTTTGGTTTTTGAAATCAGTGACTAATCTTGAAAAAATGATAGAATCTTCCAGTAGGTTGTCTACAGAGTAGTGTTCGCGCAAAACACCTTCTTTTTGGAAGTGAAATTTTTCTATTAGCCTCAGTGAAGGAATATTATCCGGTCCAACAATTGCTTCAATTCGATGCAGGTTCATCTGGTTAAATCCGTAATCCAAGATTACTGGAAGCACCTCCGACATGATTCCTTTACGTTTGAAAGATTTATTAGTAAGCGAATAACCTAATTCGGCACGTCGGTGTTCCGATGCCCAATTGTGAAAGCCGCAACCGCCTATGATTTGCATTGAAGTTTTATCGATGATCTGGAAATACAGAAAACTTCTATTGTAAGTTGAGTAGCCGTTTTCGAATTTATATTTTTCCTTTTCAAATTCTTCATCAGAAGCATGACCAAGAATAAACTTAATTTCTTCTTTTGAGTAATTTTCAAAAAGGTTACAATAATCCTTCGGAGTCAATTTTTTCAAAAGTAAACGATCTGTAGTAAGTGTCTCGAAATTATATGCCATAATGATTTAAAATTCTTAATGATAGCGGGATACAAAAAAAAAATATTTCGCTTTTCAGCATCATTTTTACTTTATCTGACTTGATTATTCATTAATAATTCAAATTTAAAAACTGAACATTCCGATCATGCTCCGAATTGCCTCAAATGATGGTCCATGTGGTTATAATTCAATTTTCCCCAATCTTTTTTACTGAATTTTCCTCCCAGTTTATTTTCCGGAATCAAAGTCGGAGCCGAATAAAATTGTTCTAATTGTTTTTTCAATAATTCCTTTTCTGACTCAAAATCGTCGGGATTAATATTGTTTGAAACGGTGTTTAGTTCTGAGAAGGTTACTCCTTTTTCTTTCGGTATTTTCGCATTTAACAAGAAAAATTTCATTAACCATTTCGGAAGTGGAGGAACTTTTCCTAGTGTTGGATTTAAATTCCCAGTTGGAATATCAAGGGACATACTCATGTGACGTAATCCTTGGTTGACATTCATCTTCCCCCAAAGAGCTTTCGAAGTAGGGGATAGTTTGTCAATTCTTGAAATGATCTCTTTTTTTACATTTTCGTCCAATAAATTTTTCATATAACTCCTCTTTAAATCAATATTTTGAGAATAAAGAAAGTAATATTATCAGTTTATTTATGGAATTAATATAAAATTATATTTCACAAAAGTTTATACTCTTGTTTTTTAATCGTTTTCGCAGAAGTTTTTCCGATGGTAACATTGTTTTTGTTGACGATGGTAATTTTTTTCATCCAACCTGTTGAAAGTGACATTACATATGTTAGCTTGGTATTGGCATCCATTTTGAAATCTTTAGGATCCGTTTTTTCTTCGGCAGTTCCTTCAATAAAACTGTTTGCAATTTCGGAAAGAAACTTTTTCATTTCTTCTTTATTTGGTTGTTCAGTCATTTCAATGCGACAATCGTCTCCCGTTTTATTAATTCCGGTAAGTGCTAATTTTCCAACCCCCATAACAGTTTGATCATCAAATAAGTTGTAATAAATTTCCATATCATCTGGTTTATTGAGAGTCATTTCAAATCCATAAATCGAGTGCATCGAAATAATATCATCCAGAAAGAGGACTTCTACATTTTCAAGTTTTGTAAACGATTTTTTCATATTTCCCAAGATTTGATTGATCATCTTTTTAGCTTCACCATTTGCGCTTTTATCTTTTTCTTTCTCATCGATCATTTTATTCATTTCCTTGATCAAAAGATCCATAGCTTGTCCCATTTTTGTACTCAGTTCCGGTAGATTCAGAATCGTATCGAAGATCCCCATTTCATTTGTTTTGTAGCGGACAGTCATATTATTCGTTAACTTGTTTAATGAATTAGTTAATTCTTCAGTGTCCCAGGCTTTTTTTCCCGTTGAAATATCACATTGAGAATTAGTATAGGTCATTTCAATCGTATAAGAACTATCTGCAGCTCCTACAACTTTGAATGCTAAATCATAGGAATTTGAGGTCGATTTTGTTGGTTTTTCAGCGTTGTTTTTGAATTTTTCATTGGTCTCGGTAACGTGATATTTCTTCGTATCTCCCAATTCAAAATAAGTGATAGAAGTAACCGTGGTCGGGGAAGTCAAATTTTGTTGTTGTGCTTTAATTCCTGTTAATGCGCAAAAAATAAAAGTGATTGCAATTAAAAAAAGATTTTGATTTAGGGATTGGTTTCTTATTGTGTTCATAATGTATAATTTGATATGCAAAATTAACAGAATCTCAAAGAAATCCAATTGGATTTACTCAGAAACAAAAACGACCGAGATAAATTTCCCGGTCGCTTTATGGATTAAAGTTTAGAATTCTATGATTGATAGAATACGTAATCGTTTTTCTCTACTTTGTATTTGATCAATTCTGGCATCTGTGTTGCTAATTCACCCGTTAAATCGTAGTGATTCAATACGTTTTGATAATCCGAAATAGAGATTACTGCGTAGCTAACAACTGTAGTTGGGAACATCCATATTGTACCGTCTGAACCTCTCATGATTGTACCGTTTAAAAGTAATACTCCAACTTGTCCGGCATTAACAGTCATTTCTCTATAGGTACCGCTTTTCAGTTCTTCTGTCAATTCATGACTGATAGTGGTTGTGTTTGTATTCACATATTTAATTTCTGTTGAAAACGCTACTTTTGCATAATATTCTGCTTCGACGCTGGCATTGTATTGTTGACTCAACATCGTCTCAGTAATGTTTTGATAACTATCAGTGGTTTTGTAAGTATTCTCTGTGTATTCTTTTTGAATGGTGTTTTGAGGTGTAAAACCGATTACGAATTGACCACGTTGCTCAACAATTGTAGAGGGTTCGTAGTTTTCTACATAAGTGATTTGGATTTGATCCAAACGAGAACCTGATCTTCCTCCGATAGCAATAACACGGATGTTGTTCAGTTCGTGCTCACTTCCACCAGTACCACCTCCACCGATGGAACGTCCTTTGTTCGTGATAAATGTCAAGCTGTCAACACGTGAACCTGAACGAATTTTAACCGTTGAAATGAACTCATCAGTATCGAAAATTAATGTTGTAGAGATACCTCCTCCGTCTCCTCCGTGTTTTGTACCATTGATGATTATTGCATCAATTTCTGATCCTGAACGAATCGCAAGTGATTGAATGTAATCCGCTGCAAATTCACCTCCTCCGTCTCCACCATAACTGTTAATTACGATACTGTTTGTTACTGTTAATGTACTCATACGTTTCTTTTTTAATAAGATTAATAAATTAGTTAAATCAAATTAAAAAAGATTAAATCAAAAAAGCAAATTAAATAACTATTAATTTAGTGTTAATTATTTTTTTTGATTTTTAAAGTTTTATTTTTTAATGGTTTAAGTTTAAAATATCGTATCTATATCCAGTGAGCACAAAGTATGTCAGTTTTTCTCTAAAAATTGCTTCTGTATGATCTCAAACTTCTCAATCATTTCATTCAGTTTGGCTTGCTGTTTTTTGATAGTTTTTGTTCTGAAATAAAACCAATTGATCGCCATG
>CAIUKX010000554.1 GCA_903899795.1 uncultured Flavobacteriales bacterium | reverse complement strand
CTGGTTTCAGCAGAGAGCACAGTTATTGCCACAATTGGATGCCTACAAATCCTGCCGATTCACCGGAAAGACCGGAATACGATGATTATCACCATTTATTTCCGACAAACCAAAACAATGCGAACGCTTTGAGAAGTAACTACCCGATGGGAGTTGTTGTGAATCAAACGTCTACGTATATGGGATGTAAATTGGGAGCGGATGCAAATGGACATACCGTTTTTGAGCCGAGAGATGAACAAAAAGGTGATGCTGCCAGAGCTATAATGTATGTTGCAATTTGTTACAACGGCGTAGATGGAAATAACTGGAAATTCAGAAACCCGATCAGCAGTTCGATTGCTTATGGTCAGGATCAGGAGATTTTGAAAACATGGCATTTCCAGGATCCACCAAGTAAATGGGAAATAGCTAGAAATGATTATATCGATTCAGTACAAGGAAATAGAAATCCGTTTATTGATAGCATGGATTTTGTTTGTTTTATTGACTTTTCTCAAATGAATTATCAGGCAGAAGGATGTAGCGCTGGACTTCAAGAATTAGAAAATTCTTTTGAAATATATCCAGTTCCAGCTGGTGAAGTAGTTTATTTAGAAACATCAGGTTCAATCATTTCAAGTTATGAAGTGATGGATATTCAAGGAAAAGTTGTAACTTCAAAAAGCGGATTGAATACTTCAAAAGTTGCTGTAAAGGAAGAAATGAAAGCAGGAACTTATTTTGTAAAAGTCACTACTCCGGAAGGTGTTGAAGTTCGAAAAATGGTTATTGAATAAAATTAGGGGAGCTTTAAAAATTAGATATTTCGAGGCAGACAAAAAAATGAATACCGCAGTTTACAGATGTAAATGAGGATATTCATTTTGAAGTCGAACGAAGAAAGAGCAATTTTTAGAGATCACCATTACCTTTGAATTCAATGTTGAGAATATATTTCATAGTATTTTTAATCATTGGAGCAGGTCTTGAAGCCTGCTCTTCTTATAATACCATAAAAGTAAACGACAAGATAATTGTGGTAGATGTCAAAACTAATACGAGTGGAAAAATAGACAGCATTATTTCCCCTTATCGGACCGATTTGGAAAAAGAGATGAACGAGATCATTGCGCAGGCGAATGTAAATTTTATTCCGGGTAGACCCTGTGGAAATCTAAATAATTGGACAGCAGACGCTATGTTTCAGTCGCAATTTATGACTCAAAAATTTGATGCACCGGTTATGTGTTTATTGAATACTGGAGGAATCCGATCAACCATTAACAAAGGAAATGTTACGATGGGCGATTTATTCAAAGTGATGCCTTTTGACAATGTCATTATCGTTGTGAAAATGCCGGTTTCAACTATTCCCAAAATTGAGGCTTACATTAAAAAAACGGGTGGTGAACCTATTTCGGGGGCAAAAGTTCAAAATGGAAAATTGTTGATCAACGGTTTGGATGAAAAAGCATCTCATTTTTGGATTGTCACATCCGATTACTTGTTCAACGGAGGAGATAATATGACTTTTTTCAAAGACAATAGTGAGTTTTATTCAACAGGACAATTGATGAGAAATGTGATTATTAACTATGCCAGGGAACAAAAAACATTGGTCAATGATTCCATCAGCAGAATTCAATTGTAAGATATGGAAAGAAGAGAATTCATCAAAAATACAGCATTGATTTCAGGAGGATTACTGGTTTCCTCATCACTTTTGGGTCAATCTTCCGCTATTAAAAAGACGAAAAAGATCACTATTTTACATACCAACGATACGCATTCCAATATTGATCCTTTCCCCGATAATCACGCGAAATTTCCGGGAAGGGGAGGAGTCTCCCGACGATTTGAAATCATTCAGAAAGTCAGAGCAGAAGAAGAGAATGTGTTAGTCTTGGATGCAGGAGATATCTTCCAGGGAACACCTTACTTTAACAAGTTTGGAGGTGTTTTGGAAATGAAGCTGATGACCGAATTGGGTTACGATGCGGCAACAATGGGGAACCACGATTTTGACGGAGGGATGGATGGTTTTCTGAAAGCCAAAGCGTTTGCTAAATTCCCTTTTTTGTGTGCGAATTATGATTTCAAGAACACTGTTCTGGATGCTCAAACACAGAAACAAACGATTCTCCAAAAAGGAGGATTAAAAATCGGGATTTTCGGAGTCGGCATCGAATTAAAAGGCTTGGTTCCCGATGATAAATGCGGAGAAACAAAATACCTCGATCCTATTGAAATAGCCAATCAACAAGCAAAAGAATTAAAAGAAGCAGGATGCGATTTGATCATTTGTCTTTCGCATTTAGGATATGAATACACAACCGAAAAAGTTTGCGATCGAGTCTTAGCTAAGAAAACCCGGAATATCCACTTAATCATAGGAGGACACACACATACCTTCCTGGAAAAACCAACCGAAGAAACCAACCTGGATGGAAACAGTGTGTTGGTCAATCAAGTCGGCTGGGGAGGATTGAACCTGGGAAGAATTGATTTCGAAATAGAATCAAAATTATTTGCGAAGAAGGAAGTGATGGAGGTTGGGTAGACTGTCGTAGTTTATGTGTCCCCCTCCAAAGGAGGAAACTTAAAGATCGCTTCGATGAAAATAAGAATCACATTCAATCAATATTTAGATCGACAGCTATAATTAAAATCTCCGAAGCGTTGCTATCTCCCCCTTTTGGAGGGGGATTAAGGGGGAGGACAAAGATGAGTTTTGGACAAAGAAGAGATATACTACCACCAAATTATCCCACAAAAAAAGCGGATCCAAATTGAATCCGCTTCTCCTTAAGTTGAATGTTTTATAAGTGAATCACTTCACCGTAAGCTGCCGCTGCTGCTTCCATAATCGCTTCCGACATGGTAGGGTGAGGGTGAACCGTTTTGATGATGTCATGTCCTGTTGTTTCCAGTTTACGGATCGAAACGATTTCTGCAATCATTTCCGTAACGTTTGCACCAATCATGTGCGCACCCAGAACTTCACCGTATTTCGCATCGAAAATCAATTTCACGAAACCGTCTTTCGCTCCTGCAGCACTTGCTTTACCAGAAGCCGAGAAAGGGAATTTCCCGATTTTGATATCCAATCCTTTTTCTTTCGCTTGTTTTTCAGTCATCCCTACTGATGCGATCTCAGGTGATGCGTATGTACAACCTGGAGAT
>CAIUKX010000553.1 GCA_903899795.1 uncultured Flavobacteriales bacterium | reverse complement strand
TTATTGTAGCAACAACATTTCCTAAAATTCTTTTCATCCCATAATTTAACCAATTTCTTATGGCTATATTTAACCAAAATTATTGAACATGAAATTAAAAAATAGAGCTATACCAGTGTTATTCTTCTCTTCACTTTTGGTTAGTTGTGGTAGTGATTCGACAACTGAAACTGAAAATCCTATTGATAAAAGTTCAACAGAAATCATTGTAGACCGCTTTGCAGATGCGCAGGTGCTACGATACGAAATCAAGGATTTTGACAAATTAACATTGAATCAAAAGAAGTTAGTCTATTTTTTAGCGCAGGCAGGTTTATCCGGTCGTGATATTATTTACGATCAAAACAATGCCTACAATTTGGAAATCCGTAAATGCCTGGAAACAATTGTAGCCAACTACAAGGGAGATGAGAAAGATCAAGATTGGCAAAACTTTTTGGTCTATGCAAAACGTGTTTGGTTTTCGAATGGAATCCACCATCACTATGGAATGGACAAGTTTAAGCCTGAGTTTTCAGAAGTATTTTTCACGAAATTGGTGAAAGAAACCGGTGCAAAAATCAGCAAAAAAGGATTTCTTGTCATTTTTGATCCAACGATCGATGCCAAAAGAAAAGTAAAAGATGCGAATGTGGATATGATCGTCGCTTCAGCCAATAATTTCTACGGAGAAGGGGTTACTCAAAAGATGGTCGAAGATTTTTACAGTAAAATGATTGATCCCAACGACGAAACTCCTGTTGAATACGGATTGAATTCCACCTTGATTTTGAAAGATGGGAAATTGTTTGAAGACGTTTGGAAATCAGGTGGAAAATATGGAAAAGCGATTGATCAAATCATCTTTTGGCTCGAAAAAGCAGTAACTGTAGCGGAAAATCCTAAACAGGAAAAAGCTTTAAAAAAACTGATCGAATACTACAAAACGGGAGATCTTAAGATCTGGGATGAATATAATATTCTTTGGGCATCGTCAACCGAAGGTGATATCGATTGGATCAATGGATTTATTGAAGTTTACGGTGATGCATTGGGGAAACGTGCTGATTATGAAAGCATGGTTGAAATCACTGATTTTGAAGCATCCAAACACATGAAAGTGGTGGCTCAAAACGCGCAATGGTTCGAAGATCATTCAACCATTATGGATGCCCACAAAAAGAAAAACGTGAAAGGTGTGAGTTATAAAGTGGTGCAGGTAGCAAGCGAATCAGGTGACGCTAATCCAACGACTGCTATTGGAGTTAATTTACCAAACAACAACTGGATTCGTGAAAAACACGGTTCTAAATCCATCAGTCTTGGAAATATAATTGCAGCTTACGAAAAAGCAGGCGGACCGGGATTGGTGAAAGAATTTGCAAACGATGAAGAAGAAATTAACCGTGCTGAAAAATACGCTGCTCTGGGAAGTAAATTACATACAGCACTTCACGAAGTAATTGGTCATGCTTCCGGTCAAATCAACAAAGGTGTCGGACAACCTTCCGAATCGTTAAAGAATTACGCGAGTACATTGGAAGAAGCGAGAGCAGACTTGGTTGGATTGTACTACCTGATGGATCAAAAACTGGCTGACATCGGTTTAATGCCTTCTTTGGAAGTTGGAAAAACACAGTACGACGGATACATCCGAAATGGTATGATGACCCAATTACAACGCCTTGAATTAGGGAAAAATGTCGAAGAAGAACACATGCAAAATCGTCAGCTGGTTGCTTCTTGGGTATTTGAGAAAGGAAAAAAAGACAATGTGATTGAGAAAATTGTAAGAAATGGAAAAACCTATTACGATATCAAAGATTACCAGAAATTGAGAACCTTGTTCGGAGAATTATTGAGAGAAATCCAGCGGATTACTTCTGAAGGAGATTATGCTGCCGGAAAAAATCTCGTTGAAACCTATGGTGTGATTGTAGATCAGAAAATACACAAAGAAGTATTGGACCGTGTGAAACCATTGAACCTTGCTCCTTACAATGGATTCGTTAATCCTGTTTTTGTTCCTGTTACAAATGATAAAGGTGAAATTACCGATGTGAAAATCGAAAACAAGCAGAGCTTTGTTGAACAGATGTTGTATTATGGGAAGACCTATAGTTTTTTGAAATAAAAGGATTATGACAGAGACGTTGCAGTGCAACGTCTC
>CAIUKX010000552.1 GCA_903899795.1 uncultured Flavobacteriales bacterium | reverse complement strand
AAGGTAAAAGCATTCTTCACCTGCAATGTCATTTCGGACAGGACAGTCTTTCACTAGCGCGAATGGGGGCACATGTTACAGGCGTTGACCTCTCCGATAAAGCTATTGATGAAGCGGAAAAGTTAGCTTTAAAAATAGGATCTGATGCTGAATTCATCTGCTGCGATATTTATGATCTACCGAATCACCTCAACAAACAATTCGATATCGTTTTTACGAGCTATGGCACGATTGGTTGGTTACCAGATTTATCAAAATGGGCCGCCATTGTTTCCAGATATTTGAAACCAAAGGGAAAATTCGTTTTTGTGGAATTCCATCCTGTGGTCTGGATGTTTGACGATGCTTTTGATAAAATCGGTTATAACTACTTTAATTCAGGTGCTATTATCGAAACCTCAACTGGAACATATGCGGATAGGGACGCTCCTATTCATACAGAAAATATTTCCTGGAATCACGGAATGAGCGAAGTTGTAAATAGTTTAATTGAAAATAAATTAACGATTAACTCATTGAACGAATACGATTATTCACCCTATAACTGCTTTCAGGCAACGGAAGAATTTTCTCCAGGGAAATTCAGAATCAAACACCTGGAAAATAAAATACCAATGGTTTATTCGATTGTTGCAACAAAGGAATGTTAAATGTTTGATGTTGAGTCATTAATAACTGACTTCCTCAACTAAAAATTTATCATTCACAATTAAAAATTAAGATGTGGAGCATATTATCATCCCTATAGTAGCACTTTTAGCATCCCTGCTTACTTTCTTTTCAGGGTTTGGATTGGGTACATTACTGACGCCCTTTTTAGTTCTTTTCTTTCCCGCTGAAATCGCAATCGCTCTAACAGGGATTGTTCATCTGCTCAATAACTTATTCAAAATCGGACTGGTCGGAAAAAAAATAAACTGGGAGATCGGCCTTAAATTCGGGATTCCAGCGATAATCGGTGCATTCATCGGTGCACTTATACTTCATCAATTATCGGATTCAACATCGATTTACAGTTACCAATTTTATTCTAAAACCAATGATGTCACATTTATCAAAATTACAATCGCAGTGCTAATGATCGGATTCTCTTTGTTTGAATTGGTTCCCCGTCTAAAAAATCTAGAATTTGAAAAAGATAAAATGTACATTGGAGGAATCATCAGTGGTTTTTTTGGAGGACTTTCCGGTAACCAAGGTGCATTGAGAAGTGCATTTTTAATCCGTTTCGGTTTATCGAAAGAAGTATACATCGCAACTGGCGTATTGATCGCTTGTTGCATTGATATCACACGACTTTCAGTTTATTTCGAAAACCTAAGTTATCACAGCTTAAAAGAAAATAGCACTTTACTTATAATCACAACGCTTGCTGCATTTATGGGAGCATTCATCGGAAATAAATTATTGAAAAAGGTGACATTGATATTTATTCAACGTACGGTAGCTATCCTGATTTTATTAATCGCTGTGGGATTAGGATCGGGAATACTCTAAGAGACCTAAGATGATAAGAAGATAAGAAGTAAGAAATTAGACTAATTTTAGCTAAATAGTGAGAGAGCGATACCGAATTTCAAACAATTGTTCCAAAAAACTACTTACCTTTCACACATGATTCCTTACGATTATTTAATCCTATTTTTACTATTAGCTCTATCAGCAGAAATTCTTGGCACAATTGGAGGTTTCGGCTCCTCACTCTTTTTCATTCCAATTGCGGGTTATTTTTTAGATTTTCAATCGGTACTGGGAATTACTGCATTATTTCATGTCACCAGCAACCTTTCTAAAATTTATCTTTTTCGTGAGGGATATGACAAAAAACTAATTCTCAACATCGGTATCCCGGCTGTCATTTTTGTAATCATTGGTGCATATTTGAGTAAATTCGCGAATAATCAACTATTACAATTGATTTTATCTATTTTTCTAATTTGCGTTAGTTTACTTTTTTTAGTCGCAAGGACATTGATCATCAACCCATCCAAAAGAAATTCCATCTTGGGTGGTGCCTTTTCAGGACTAACCGCAGGTCTATTGGGAACTGGCGGAGCAATTCGCGGAGCTACTTTGGCGGCTTTTAATTTAAAAACTCAAGTCTTTATTGCAACATCAGCTATTATTGATCTGGGAATTGACGCCAGTCGAAGTGTAGTTTACACGATGAATGGATATGTGCACTACCACGACCTATATTTGATTCCTCTCTTGTTTGTGATCAGTTTCATCGGTTCATGGATTGGAAAAAAAATATTGACAAGAATTTCACAGGAACGTTTCAAAGTACTCGTATTACTTCTCATTTTCGTTACAGGGATAGTTACGCTAAGCAAAGCTATTTATTAACAAATTCTAGGTTATTTGAAAAAAAATAATGATCTTGCAACGCTAGAATTGAACTATAAAAATGACTGTTTGAAAATGAAACTAATTCTCTCCGTTTTACTTTTTTCTCTGCCCATACTAATTTTCTCACAAGAAGAAGATTTAAATTCCATGAAGAATTTAGATTCAGTCGTGGTAACTTCATACAAAACTGAATCAATCCGTAAAACATCTTTGAATGTCGTATCCTTAAAAATTGACAGTTTATCCAAATATGGAAATTTCAACCTGACGGATTTAATGGCACGGACACCTGGAGTTAGTATGCTGACAACCGGAGTTGCAATTGCAAAACCTGTCATTAGAGGATTGTATGGAAATCGTGTTTTGATGCTGATCTCAGGCATGAAATTCGATAACCAGCAATGGCAGGAAGAACATGGACTAGGACTTTCAGATGTTGGAATTTCGAAAGTTGAAATCGTCAAAGGCCCTATGAGTGTCTTATATGGAACTGAAGCTATCGGAGGAATTATCAATGTAATCGAAGAAGACAAACCTAAAATTCACACAAAGGAAACGGAATATTCAACCAAGTTCAACAGCAATACACTTGGAGGATCCTTGCAATATGGATTCAAGGCCAATTATGGAAAAAGATGGTTTCGCTTCCGTGCTGGAATAGAAAACAATGCAGATTATTCAGACGGAAATAACAAACGTGTATTGAATAGTCGCTTCGATGCTTATCAAGTGAAATCAACATTTGGATTCGAAAAAAAAAACTGGACGAGCACCAATAATTACATGGGAACTTTTAATCGTTTCGGATTTATCTTCAACGATGTCTATTCATTTGTTACTCCGGATGCCCGATGGAGCCGTGCTTTAAATGTTAATCCATGTCACTTGGTTTTACTGAATATTCTTTCTTCCGAAAATAAAATCAAACTCAAAAACTCAAACTTATTCGTTAACCTCGGTTTACAGTCGAACGAGCGAATGGAAAATGAAGGCGGTGGTGCAATCAGCCTGAATATGCAACTTTTGACTTTGCAATACCTGACAAAATGGGAAAAGCAACTCAATGAAAACAACAAATTGGTTCTCTCTAGTCTTGGCTCCGTTGAAAAAAACATCAACTTCGGTTCCCGAAAAATTGTTCCAGATGCCAACATTTTAGAATCCAACGTTTCCGCTTATCTGGAAACAAGTGTAAAAAACAAACTCATCTTTGAAAATGGATTGGGTGTCGGTGGAAAAATTATCCAAACATTGTATACCCCAACCGTAAATAGCAATGAAAAAATCATACATCCGTTTACCAAAAAATCACCCTATTACAATGTTTTTACGGGTGTTACCTATTTTCCAAACAATCGTTTCAACATCAAATTAAATGTTGCAACCGGAGTTCGTGTAGCAAACCTTGCAGAATTGTCATCCAACGGATTACACGAAGGAATTTTCACGTATGAAATTGGTAACCCAAACATGAAAAACGAACAAAATTTCGCCTTTAATTTCTATGCTAACTACAAGATCAAAAAATTTGAATTATCGGTTAGTCCTTTCTACAACTATTTTCTGAACTATATCTACCTCACTCCTACTAATGAATCTTGGTATGGATTCCCTGTTTATCGATACAAACAACAAAATGCTACGCAATGCGGTGCAGAAACTACTTTACGCTTCAAACCGACTGAGGCATTATTGACAAGTGTTTCCTATTCAGGAATGGTGAGTATAACCCAAGATGGTAATTACACACCTTATATTCCCGCACAAAAAATCAACGGAAGTATCAATTACACTTTGAAAGCTCGTAATCATTCTCCAATTCAATTGTACACAAATGCAGATTATTGCTTTGCACAAAATTATGTAGCACCTTTTGAAAAAAAGACTCCTTCTTATTGGCTGTTGAATGCAGGAGCATCGACTACCATTGTAAAAGAAAAAGTGAGCTATGTTTTCACACTGGCAGGTAACAATTTATTGAACGTTGCTTACTACGATCATCTTTCTAGATTCAAAAATTATGGATTGTTAAATATTGGTCGTAATATAGCAGTCAACATCAAAATAAAATTCACAGGAGCGACAAAAAAATGATCAAGAAACTCTTTTCCATAGCGTTTGTACTGATCTGGATTTTCCAATCCTCCTTTCCTTTGTTGCGTTATCAAATTGCCCGTTCCAATCATCAACAAACAGCTGAAAACCGAATAAAAGCATGTAAAACAACCGTTACACTTGCTTTCCCAAATCCAGAAAAAATCTCCTGGCAACTAAAAGGGAAAGAAATCTCCTGGAAAGGGAAATTATATGATGTGATAAAAGTCAACAAACAAAATGGAATAACTTTTTTAAGTTGTATATCGGATAAAACTGAAGACATATTGTTACACAATTTTCAAAAAGAAAAACAAAAAGAAAAAAAGGAAAGCGAGCGTTTGAAAAAAATGCAGGATTTTCAATACTTACAAACTGAATTTACCACAACTAAATCACTCATTTTCACTTCCGAAATAAAACATTCATTCGGATTAATGAAAAATCATGAGGCTCCAACTCTATTTGGAAGTTCCCCACCTCCCCGTTATTTATGATAATATTCTAAGTTCGGATCTCTTTAAGAGGTTTCGTTTAAATTTTTAGCAGAAATATAATTTAGAATATGGTGTCCTCAAGATCATAATTTTGGGGGCACCCATTCTAACATCTTACAATTTTAATAAACATTATACAATGAAAAATTACATCAAATCAGTAATGTTCCTTGCAATGGGACTTTTAGTATTCAGTTCATGTGAAAAAGACGGTGGAAACTTGCCAACAATCAGTTTCAAAACAGGTGGTTCTTATACTTCATCTGATGCTACAAAAGCAGTAGGAACGAGCCTTACAATCGGGATCAACGCAGCCAAAGCAGAAAAAAAAGACGTTCTTAAAAAAATTGACATTTCCAGATCTATAAATGGGGGTGCATCAACTTCCGTTTTCAACAAAGACCTTTCAGGCAGTGACGGTGACAACTATTCTTACGATTATACAGGAACTGTAGATTACACAGCTGGACAAACTTGTAAATACACGTTTACGATCACAAACAGAGACGGTTTAACCAATCAGGTAGCATTGACAGTTACAGCTCAATAAGATCCAAAACTCGAATTACAAAAAAGAGGTTACATTCAAGTGAACCTCTTTTTTTTGTGACTTACTTGTAGCTCTTACGAATAAAGAAAACAGCGAAAATCACTTTCAAATGTTTATTTTTACTGGCAATAACTAGAATAATTATTCTTTTGGAAATGGAACTGGACAGTATACAAGAATTTAAAACTTCTCCCGAAATGAAAGCTAAACTTGCGATGTTTGGCATTCAAAAAAAATTCAACGAAGGTGACATTGTACTGAATGAAAATGCAAGTATTCATTCCATTCCAATCGTAACGCACGGGAGTATTCGTGTACTTCGGACAGATGATGACGGAACCGAAATACTACTGTATTATATTAAACCTGGGGAAAGTT
>CAIUKX010000551.1 GCA_903899795.1 uncultured Flavobacteriales bacterium | reverse complement strand
TATTATTAGAGAAACGTTATCTTCTAAATTTGTGTTCAAAGTATGAGCCAGATTATTCAACACCGACAGATCAGATTTTATCTATGGGCGGATTGGATGTTCAAATTGAGCTCTCACTGGCAGCTGCAGCGCAAAACTTTGGGTATATTTCCTGTTTCAATGACTGGAATGAGTAACTTCCTGAAATTTGCTTTCCATTCGTTTCCATGAGGGTTTACCTTATTTCCGTATTGTTGAAAGGTATGCAAATGTGCAAATTCATGAAGCGTTGTAATTAGAAAGGAATAAGGATTCAAATCCCCGTTCACTGTAATTTGTGGTTTTTCACCTGTGAAACTCATTCTAAAATCCCCCAATTTTGTTTTTCGGCCTGGAACAATTTTAAATTTGATGGGTGATGCCATGAAAAGATCGGTGACAATGTATTCAAAACCAGAGGGGAGAAATTTCCTAAATCCCTCAGCAACTCTTTCTCTTTTATTCAATACTGGTTTCATGCTGTTTCAAATTTAATAGAATTCAATGGGATATTGGACAAAGATTTTTTTTTTGAAAGGTTTTGATTGAAAATACTGTTAACTTAGCGGTCAGAATGCGGAGGCTGAATAACATAGGAAAGTATTTTTTGATGGTGCGAATCATTTTTTCGAGACCCGAAAAATGGAAGATTTTTTATGTTCGTATCATGAATGAAATTGATATAATCGGAATCAAATCGTTGCCTATTGTTGCTCTTCTTTCTGTTTTTATGGGTGGTGTGATTGCGTTGCAAACTGCAGCAAATATGACTTCTCCTTTGTTACCTGAATACACCATCGGTTACATTACCAGATCAAGTACTATTCTCGAATTTTCACCAACTATTTTGTCGTTGATTCTGGCAGGTAAAATCGGATCGAATATCGCATCAGAGATAGGAACAATGCGTGTTACTGAGCAAATTGATGCTTTGGAAACAATGGGGATCAACTCCTTGACGTATTTGGTGCTTCCAAAAATTGTGGGAGCTGTGTTTTTCTTTCCAATTATGATTATTTTTTCGATTGGTTTAAGTTTGATTGGTGGATGGTTGGCGGTTATTTCATCCGGTTTATCCAATACAGAAACCTATATTTTCGGTCTACGTTCCTTTTTCTTGATGAGTGATATCTGGTATGCTTTGATTAAAGCGATTGTTTTTGCATTTGTCATTGTTACACTTTCATCTTTTTACGGTTATTATACAAAAGGAGGAGCATTGGATGTTGGTCGTTCTTCGACTCAAGCAGTTGTAATCAGTAGTGTCGTCATTCTGATTTGTAATTTCTTCCTCACTCAAATGATATTGTTGTAATGATCGAGGTAAACAACGTTGATAAATCATTTGGGGGAAATCAAGTTCTGTTTGATGTCTCTGCAAAATTTGAGACTGGAAAGGTCAATATGATAATCGGTCAATCCGGACAAGGGAAATCTGTTTTGGCAAAATGCATTGTTGGTCTTCATGAAGTAGACAATGGAAGTATTTTGTACGATGGAAGAAATTTTTCTGAACTGGAAGGTTTTGCCAGAAGAGACATTCGAAAAGAAATCGGAATGTTGTTTCAAGGTTCAGCGCTTTTTGATTCCATGTCAGTAGAAGATAATGTGATGTTTCCTTTATCGATGCTGACAAATATGACGAAAAAGGAAATGCAGGACCGAGCTGATTTTTGTCTCGATCGTGTTAATTTATTAGGAAAGAATAAGTTGTTTCCTGCGGAATGCAGTGGTGGGATGCAGAAGCGTATTGCGATTGCGAGAGCCATTGCGATGAAACCTAAGTATCTTTTTTGCGACGAGCCGAATTCGGGATTGGATCCTAAAACATCAATTGTTATCGATAACTTGATTCGTGAAATTACTTATGAATTCAACATTACTACAGTTGTCATAACCCATGACATGAATTCGGTAATTGAAATCGGTGATAATATCGTTTTTATTCATGAAGGAAGGAATTGGTGGAGTGGGGACAGTAACTCGATTATTACTACCGAAAATCCTGAAATAAACGGTTTTGTTTATGCTTCGGAATTCATGAAAGACATCAAGGCTTTGATGCAGAAAAAAATTCAATGATTAGCCTTTGGAACAAAAATTGAGTCCATTACTTTACACCAATTTTCACCTCGTCTGACCTGATTCAGATTTCATCAAAAATCCGACATTGATCATCCAACATCAACTATAGGTTTTGTAAATCGACTTGCCTCATTCCAGCATAGAATTTCACGATTTTTTGTCCGATTCCTGGGATTTCAACATGAATCAAATAGATTCCACTTGTGATCGGTATAGCAACAAAGTTGTTCAAATCCCAATCCTGATAAGTAATTTGACTGTCTTTTTTGAAGGTCCGAATCAACTTACCATTCACAGTATAAATTGTGACTGTACATCTTTCCGGAAGATTTGTGATTTTAACACGTGTGTCCAAACGATTGCGTTCGTATTCAGAATAAGCATAATAGGGATTAGGAACAATATTGATAAGTTCCAGAGCTTTTGCCAATTGCTTTGCACTTCCTTTGACAGTTGCAATGTTGTTCATGTTCCAGGAATACATCGGTAGCCCCGAATTTTTTCCTGTGACGTTGTATTTCTTGAATTCTTTATTGACTCTTAAACGAATGCGTACATCTGTTCTCAACAGTTGTTGAGCATGACTGAGAATAGGATTGAAGATCCATGCCAGACTTGCATACAATCTTCGTTTTGCAGTAATATCTCCTGATTGTGCTGCTAGCATCAGGTTGTAGACTGCATTATTTGCTTCATCGTAAGCCGGGAAATCGTAAGTATTTGTATTGCCATTTATTGTAGCTTGCTGGAATCCGTATACATAAATAGGGTGTTGTCCTCCCATGACCGGATTTCCATTGTCGTCGGTGAATCGATCCGTAGGATTCCAGATCAAGTCGCCCCCGTTATCAGCTCCTAGAAATGAGTTTTCACCAAAGGCCATGTGTAAGCGTGCTCCAGATTCAAGATCCACAGCATAACCTGGAAACCATCCCATACCTGTTGTGCCTGATCCATCGGGTTGGCCGTCTTTACCTACACTTGGAGCATTTCTTAAAGCACCTGGTTTTGCCAGTCCCTGATTTAAATTAAAATCACGGCCCAATTCAAATACCGGACATCTGGTCCATTTGGATTTATCATTGGTGATGACCACATTTATGCTCGGGGAATAGCTTATTTTCGCATAAGTACGTAGAGCTCCGGGAGTACCTGTTGATGTAAACCCATAGTAGGCGAGAGGCTGATAATCACACTGGTATCCGACTAGTCGGTGAGGGGCAACACCACTGTTGAGCAGTGTGGTATATAATTTCCCGGGGTCTAAATTTTGAATGTCATTGTTGTAACAAGCCGGAGCAATAAATGGAGGTGTAGCCACTGTGTGTGTGTCATTTGTTACGGCTGAACGGATCCAGTTATTTGGGAAATATACGTCTGCATCCGGAATGAATGAAAGCCATTTTTGTGATGAATCTGCAAACTCAATAGATGATTCCAGTGGTTCAGTGAATTCGTCCGTTTGTGTATTGGTATATTTTACTTGATTGATTTGTACAGAAATTCCCCATTGCGGAATAATTTGTTCGTTATCTGATGCAATTGAAACTGTAGCTGATCTTGAGTCAATCAAATCTCCGCCCTCGTAGCTGTAATGATTAATCGTCCACGTAGCTGAATCAGTTCCATTTGTTCCATTGTTATCGTATCCGCTGTCATCAAAAAGGCATTCAAAATATCCATCCGCTACATTCAGAGGATCGACTACTTTGACATTAATCGGACCTGCATCTTCCTGGTAGGTAGGTTTCTGCATAAAACCATTTTCAAGAATGAATTTTTCGGATTCTTCCGTGAAATCCAGAGCTCGGTTTCCATTGCCGTAGCCATCTATTCGTGTGATTTCAGGAGTCGAACCATAGTCTCTTAATTCAAGAGTTCCATCAGCTTCCGGAGTTGGATTGTGGGGGATTGCGCTCACTGGCTTCACAGTTCCTATAGCTGCTTTACGACTCATCAAGTAGATTTTTTGTTGCCCATCCAATGCTAATGGGTCGTTCGGATTGTAGGTTTTGTAGTTATTGGTTGCGTAGGAAACAGCCATGTAGTAATAGGTTTTGAAATTCACCAAAGTACTATTTCCTAAAGCAAATAAATCTTTATTGACTTTGAATGTATGACGGACACCTTTGTTTTCTCCATTTACTTTTTCAACAGGTACAGCTGCCCCTAGTGTTTCATCAAATTCAAAATTGATAATTTTGCTGAACCCATCTTTGAGATCACATTGAGCAACTAATCTGGCCTTTTCAGGATTGGATAAATCCGAGAGTGAAATATCATCTTTGACCAATTGATAAATTTGGTATCCCTGGAATTTATAATACTTGTCGGCAGCTGGATCAGCTGTTACGATAAAAGGATCGAATTCAGTGTATTGTTCATTGTAATTGTTGGAATTGATTGGATTTGAAATCATTAAGATCAATTCATTTTCCAATTCCTGGATGCTTAAGTCAGGTGAATGAGGACCTTCCAAGACTCTGAAACAATTGTCAAATAATGCCTGAGCTTTATCATCAGCACGATTAAGCACATATACCGATTCAAAAGGATCGACAGCTGTGCTTCTTGCCCAGCACACTCCAACTGTGATATTATTCACCGCTCCTGGAGTTAAAATAAATGGTCCTCCTGATTGAACAAATCGTTTGTCATTCGGGATGTTACCAGCAGTTTGTTCAGTCCAAACCGGTTGTGGAACTCCATTTGTGCCCCATCCCAGAGGATCGGTATCACCGGGAAACATGAAGTCGCAAGGAACTGTAGGATCAGCCTGTGGATCCGAGATATATCCGTTTCCTCCGTAATAAAAGAGTGTTCCATCTTTCCATTTTCCCTGCAGGTAATTATAGTAATCTGTTGCTTTAATCGGATCTGTTTGGTTTGGGTTTGCTCCGTTTGTTGTGTTACTATAATAGACGAATCTTCTCATTCCGAATCGTTCATTGTCGATAATTCCGTCACCAAAACCTAGTCCGTTAAGTGCTTCGCCCGGGCCGATTCCTACAGCATTATCAATACCATCATTATCTTGATAAGGACCTTCAAAAAAGTCAACTCCAACAGCAGGAGGACTAGCGCCGTAACCTTTGTAACCGCTAATGTCCGCATCAAAATTGTGACCATTGTAATAGTACCCCAAACCTCTGTTTACGTCGCATCCTACATAATCATCCAATGGATTACCAAGCGCCCCGTCGGTAAAGAATCCAAAGTAGGTATTGTATAATGTTTGAGTTCCTCTATTAATCAACTCATAGTTATAAAAAGTCATATTATTGACCTCATCACTTGAAGAAAAGCAAAAAGCTTGTGCACGAATTTCCATACCAATCGGCTCACCTGTAGTTTCAGTATGGATATTTCCTTTGTCGTTCATTACCCACCAATAATTCAAATCACCGTAGAGCGAAACTCTTTTATCAGTTTTGCAATTTTTGGTTTTGTCTAAGTCATACCATGGATAATCACCGTCTTCCTATTTGTACATCCCATCTTGATTTCTATCATAAAACGGAGCCAGGTAATAGTCCTGACCAATCGTTACATCACCGTGAGCAGGCCACTTTTTAATAATATCAGGTATGGAATAATTCGGAAATGATTCATTTTGTGTATTGGTACCATTGGCTAGATCATACTGACCCGCTTCAAACCATGCGTTGAATTCGCTTATTGCATCATGAGTAGTGATATAATGTTTATCGTATTTTGCACAATTAGCATAATCTGTACTGGCAGAAATATTTGTTAATGGACCTGTCCAGTAATCTTGGCCTTGTCTGTATCGTAAAGCAGCTAATTTCAACTGACCATTGACATCTGTACCACCTAGCCATAAAGCACCTGTAAAAATTGCCATAATCCCAGAATTTTTTGGGATTTCATATTGAGAATAATTTTGGTTTGGCACTTGCCATAAATTGCCAGCAGTATGTATCAATGCTCGAACATTGTTCAATTCCATATAGGTAGAAGTAGTTGGCGGAGTACAAGAAGCAGCTTTTGAAATTCCCACTGTTGGTTTCTGTTGAACTTTTTCGGATCCAGCGTAGGGTTGAGCAATAACAGTTGCACTCATTAATATGAAACAGAAGGAAATAGCGAGATGAATTATTTTCATTTGTGAGCTGTAGTTTTTTACGAAATTAGATAATTAATGCTAAACCTCAAGTAATCTTATGAGATTCTACAGTGTATTTTATTCATTTTTCATCTATTTACGACTCGGTTATTTCGTGTATTATTTAAAATTTAGATATGCTTTCTAACAACGACAACAATATCTACTGTTTATGTTTAAATATAATCTACTGAATAACAGGTGTTTGAATTATATATTAAGAGATTGTTCATAACTATTAATAAGTGTTTATACTTAGTTGAATTCCTATTTTTTATAGCTAATCATTAAAAAAAGTCCGTTTAATTGCTTTTTTTTATAGATGACACCATTCTTAGGTTCTGAAAACAAGCTAGTTAATGATATTATAATTTCATAAATTTGATTTGCTATAACATAAATAAAACTTTTAACAAAATTCTAGATTATGGAAACTGAACCAATCAAGATGAGGCTAATGGTGATATTGGGTACATTGATTTGCCTAAATGCATTAGTTGTTTTTGCGGTATTTTCACATGTGTGAGTGTAACCGTGATATTCTCTATGTTATTCTTATTTCTTAAATAACAGAGAAAGTTTTAAAAAAAGAAAAGGTTGTCATTTGACAACCTTTTTTCATATATGGATATTGTTTAATCTTGATTTTGCCAATCGAAGCGATCACGAAGTAATTGAAAAATATATTCAGAAACCTCTTCATTTTCAATCTTTTCTATCACATCATTGATGAATGCTGAAATCATTAGTTTTCGTGCAGAGTTTTCTGATAAACCTCTTGCTCTCAGGTAAAAAACAGCTTCTTCATCTAATTGTCCAGTAGTAGATCCATGTGAACATTTTACGTCGTCTGCATAGATTTCTAACTCAGGTTTGGAGTTGATAGTGGCATCGTCTCCTAACAATACATTAGCATTGGATTGAAAAGCATTTATTTTCTGGGCCTCTTTACGAACAAAAACTTTACCGTTGAAGACAGCCGTTGATTTTTCACTCATTACACCTTTGTATAATTCGTGCGATTCACAATGAGCAATCTTGTGATCCACCATCGTGTGATTGTCAACATGTTGATTCCCTTTCAGGATATAGGCACCGTTAAGATTCGTGACACAATTTTTCCCATTGACTTCAATGTTCAAATTGTTACGAACCAATCCCCCGTTTAGTGTAACGGTATTGATCGTAAAAGTTGAATTATCAAGCTGTTCTACTTGTTCAGTCGCAATGTGATAGCATTCTTCAGACTCGAATTGAATTTTATCCAAAGTAAGATGTGCATTTTCTTGAACAAAAATTTCAGTGACAACATTTGAAAAAGATTCATTTGCATCATTACTGAAAAATCCCTGAATGATTTGTCCCTCAGCATTTTTGTCACAAACAATAAGGTTTCTGGTATTCGAAACCGTATGACTTCCATCGAGGATGTGAAGAATTTGAATCGGTTTATCACATTTGGTTTTATTTCCAAAGTGAATGTACATTCCATCAGTAGTATGCTTTGTGTTTAGAGCATTGAAAACTTCATTTTCCAGTTTCAGGTTTTTACCTAGTAGTCCAGAAACATCTGTCGCATTAATAGCTTCTTTCAACGGCAAACAAATAACTCCTTCAGGAAGTTCGTTGGCGGAATATTCAGTAGAAAAGAATCCATTGATGAAAACAAAGGTGTAAGCATCTTTTGAAATCTGATAACTGGAAATGTCAGAAACAGTATTTTTTTGTTGTACAGAAAATTGTTTATTGCTGATTTTACCTAGTCGTGTGTATTTCCATGCTTCCATTTTTGTAGTAGGAAAGCTAATGGAATCAAGTATTTCAGTTGCTTTGTTTTGTTGTA
>CAIUKX010000550.1 GCA_903899795.1 uncultured Flavobacteriales bacterium | reverse complement strand
TTAGAATAGGAATCTCTAAAAAAAAGTACTTTCAGATTAGATGGTGCTTTAGAAAACAGTTTACCGTAAGAACCCGAATAAACTTTGTCATCGATCAGATTAATTTTCTTCTTAAACTGTAATTCGGGAATCATTTCAATGTAATTAGTTTGCTGACATAGACCAATCATATTAAATAATTCTTGTTTCATGGATTTTACCATTTTCATTCTAAAAGCGGCTAAAGGATATGGATTTTGTTTGAGAATATTTCTCGTTTGATTCATAAATGAAACATAACCATAGTAAGCACCGAGGCTGTTCCAATGAGTATCGTATTTTTGATATAAGTTTTCATTCTTGTGGTCAGCTATTAATTTTCTTGTATTAATCAAGGGAATTTGAATTTTTTCTTTTTTGAAATAAGAAACCAATTGATCAATTTTAGAAATTGGATTTCTAATTTGAATTTTCATCTGGTAAGGTAATAATTCAGGATAAATAGTACTCGGTGCAGGAAATACAGCAATAATGTATTTAATGTTTTGCTTCTCTAATAGTTTTTTTCGATTTTCATGAAGTGTTTTGTATTCTATCAGTTTTTGTGGGCTAAGCAAATTTGTTCTGCTATAACTTCCATAAGAAGAATCACTTTTAGAAGTATAAAACATCCAATTATCTTTTCCTAAAAGAATTTGATCGGGATTAGATGAACTATTGAAATATTGATATTTTACATACGATTGAAAATACATAAAGTCATTTCTAAGTCCGTAATTATCCTCAAAGTAGGTTCCATATTGCTGTATGTAATCCAATTGATAATTGAATTTAGGTTTTTTGGCTAAAGTTCTGTTTTCACAATTAATTTTTGATCCGATACCAAAGTTTGAAAGCAATGTCGGTATTAACAACAAAAGAAAGAAAGTACTTATGTAAGTGATTTGTACAATATGTTTAATGTCCTTTTTCATCAAAACCGGAAATATATAAACGGATTATAGGACAAAGAAGATAATTCCAAGATCGTGAATACAAACAAAAGTAAGTATAAGACTGGTTTAATTGTAATTAATATTAGTTCCTGTTTTTTAAGTACTGTATTTAGCAAGTTAATTATTTTAATCCTGATTGGAATAACAAAAAGGATTCCGAGTATTAGAATTATTCCAAAATAAGGGCTGAAATAAATAAAAGGATAATATGATCCTTTTAAATCGAAGAAAAATAGTTTTTTGAGATAAATTACTGATTCAGTCAATGTTTCAACTCTGAAAAACACCCATGCAAGAATGACTACAGTCATCACATATATATGTTTCAAAAATTGTAGCCCTTTAGGTAATATAGGCAATGGTAATTTCTCTAAAATAATACATAAACCATGAATCAAACCCCAAATCAAAAAATTGTAGCTTGCACCATGCCAAAATCCGGTTAATATAAAAACAGTCAAAAGATTAAATAACATTCTTGATTTTCCCTTCCTATTTCCACCTAGAGGAATATATACATATTCTTTAAACCAAGTTGAGAGTGAAATATGCCACCTTCTCCAAAATTCTTGAATTGATTTTGAAATATATGGATAGTTAAAATTCTCTTTAAAATGAAATCCCATAGTTTTACCTAAACCAATTGCCATATCTGAATAGCCTGAAAAATCATAATAGATTTGAAGTGTATAACAAATAATACCCAACCATAAAGATGGTGATGAAACATCCGATATATTTGAATTAAATACTGAATCAGCTACTAATGCGAAATTATTAGCCAAGATTATTTTTTTTGCTAAACCGCGTATAAATCGATTAATACCATATTGTATATCATCAATTTTAAATGTCCTGCTTTTAAGTTGAGTATCTACATCGTGGTACTTGATAATCGGACCAGCAATTAATTGAGGAAAAAAGGATATGTAAAGTCCCATGTCAATAATGTTTTTTACAGCTGTTGCCTCTTTTCTATAGATGTCAACAATGTAAGAAATTCCGTGAAAAGTAAAAAATGAAATACCGATTGGCATTATGATTCCTGATAAGTAGGATGGGGTAAAATAATAACTTAGTCCAAGAGAATGGAGTAAGAAAACAAAGTATTTATAATAACCTAATAATAATAGATTACCAATTATTGAAATTGATAATATCATTTTTGTTTTCTTAGTGTTATTTCCACCGTTATTTTTTTGATTTTTTGCAATTAAAATACCTGATAAGTAATTCCAAATGATTGAGTATATCAGTAATATACT
>CAIUKX010000549.1 GCA_903899795.1 uncultured Flavobacteriales bacterium | reverse complement strand
CTGACATAATCAAGAATCCGACTACAAGAAAGGTTATCAGAGGTTCGGCTCGACCATGTCCATAAGGGTGATTTTTATCCGCAGGACGGTTGGAGTACTTAAGTCCGAATAATACCAGAAAAGAAGCGAAAATATCAGTCGTCGATTCAATTGCATCTGCAATTAAAGCATATGAATTTCCTAGATAGCCGGTAAGACCTTTGATCAAAGCCAGACAGGTATTTCCGATTATACTAAAGTAAGTTGCTTTAATTGCTGTTTGTTCGTGTGACATAAATAATCTATTACACCTTTAAATTTAGTTTATTTTAGTAATTTCGTCGCTTTTAAAAAAGAATCAAATGAAAAAAGTCACTTTTATTTTCTTATTATTAGTACTCGTCAGTTGCAAAGTTACACAAACCATTTCGAAACCTACACCGTTAGATGTTCAAACCATTTACAGAAATGCAATGGCTGATGCAGCTTATCCTCAACCTTCGGAAATAGATTCGAATTTAATTCCCATAACCGAGCAAAATCCAAATTTGATTTGGAAAACAATCAATAATGAGAAATATCTTTTGGTTGTGACATGGAAAAAAGATGCTTCGTTTTATCAAAAAAGTCTGGATACAATTTTCAATACGTCAAAATGGCCCATCTGGATCAGTACAGCGCCAGAATTGAAAAACAAATTCAAGCAGTTAAATCCAACGGACACTATCGGAAGGTTGAACCAATTATTAGGCCTGACCCCTGATTCTCATTACAACTATTTTGTGGAGTTTTGGGTGAGACCTCAAGATCTGTTTCGTGCTTGTCCCGATAAAGAAATTACCGATAAACACTGCTCGACTTGTTTTCCAGCAAACGTAGATACCATACACAAACAATGGATTCAAGAGACGCGTTTGTTAAGTTATTATGGGTGTGAACTCTATTCGCAATATCCGTGGACAGAATTGGGGTATACCTATGATTGGAGTCCTTCGAATCCAACCCATGTTGGTTTGAGTGAATTTGTAATCGCAGCCAATAAGAATGTATATGTAAAGGCAATTTACACGAATTCGGAATATTTGAAATAACGTGTACTGACAGGTCGCGATCTATCAGTACAGCGCTTTCTCACATCCACTTCGCTAAAAACTTATTGAAATCAACTCTTAATTGACTGAAGCTTAATTCGAATGTATTTACTACATCATGAATTCCAGGATGAGTTTCTATTTTTCTATGATCAACTGCAACCGGATTGCTGTTTACTTCTTTTGCTATTTTATCCTCTTCGAGGTTAATGATATGCTCAATTTGATCAATATTCTCGCGTTGAACAATGAATTGATTTTGGTATTTTTCAACTTGAGACAAAACATCTGTGTGGGTGTTTTTTGTAGCAATTTCTTCTAAACGATGCTCTAAAACTTTGAGTTCATCTTTATAGAATGCCAATTTGTTGGTCCATTCAACATGCTCAGCATGTGCGTCGAAAATGTTTTCTTTTGTATTCATGACTGGTTCTTTTTAAATTCAATTGTATAGAACAAAAGTCGTTGAGTTTCCCTAGAAAAAACATGATGAAAATTAGGAGAGGATATGATTGAAATTCAATATTCGATTGCCAAGAAATTCAATAGCTGGGGACTAAAGTCCCCAGCTATGAATAATATAAAATTATAAATTAATTATAAATTCGCAAAGAAATCATTCCCCTTATCATCCGTAATAATAAAGGCTGGAAAGTTTTTAACAGTAATTTTTCGAACTGCTTCCATTCCCATTTCTTCGAAATCAACCACCTCAACAGATGTAATGTTTTCTTTCGCCAAAATAGCTGCTGGACCACCGATTGATCCCAAGTAGAATCCACCGTTTTTAGCACAAGCTTCCATCACTTCTTTTGAACGGTTTCCTTTTGCCAACATGATCATACTTCCACCTAATTTTTGGAAGTTGTCAACGTAGGAATCCATACGTCCTGCTGTAGTAGGACCAAAACTTCCAGAAGGCATTCCTTGTGGTGTTTTAGCTGGACCAGCGTAATAAACAGGATGATTTTTGAAGTATTCGGGCATTGGTTGTCCTGAATCGATGATTTCCTGAATTTTAGCATGAGCCATATCACGTGCAACGATTAAAGTTCCTCTTAAATTCAATCGTGTTTTAATTGGATATTTGCTCAATTCAGCTAATACTTCAGCCATAGGACGATCCAAATCGATTTCCACTGCTGGTTCCAGATGAGGTGCTTTTTCCGGTAATAACCTTCTCGGATTTTTTTCCAATTGTTCTAAAAATAAACCGTCTTTAGTGATTTTAGCTTTTATGTTACGGTCAGCCGAACAAGAAACACCTAATCCAACCGGACAAGAAGCCCCGTGGCGTGGTAAACGGATGACGCGTACATCATGAGTAAAATATTTTCCTCCGAATTGAGCTCCGATTAAACTTTCCTGGCAAATCAGGTGAACTCGTTTTTCCCATTCCAAATCACGAAATGCTTGTCCGTTCATATTTCCTTCGGTTGGTAATTCATCAAAATACCCAGCAGAAGCTTTTTTTACTGTAGATAAATTGGCTTCAGCCGATGTTCCACCAATTACTAGAGCCAAGTGATAAGGAGGACAAGCTGAGGTTCCCAAATCTTTGATTTTATCGCGAACAAATTCTTCCAATGATTTTTCATTCAACAGTGATTTGTTTTTCTGGTATAAAAAGGTCTTGTTAGCAGATCCCCCGCCTTTTGCTAAAAACAAGAATTCATAGTAATTTCCTTTTTTGGCGTAGATATCAATTTGAGCAGGTAAATTGGAACCAGAATTTTTTTCATCAAACATGGTCAATGGGACCATTTGAGAATAGCGCAGGTTTCTTTCCTGATACGTGTTGAAAATTCCTTTGGATAAATATTCGGCATCATCCACACCTGTATAAACACTTTCACCTTTTTTCGCCATGACGATTGCAGTTCCTGTATCCTGACACGAAGGAAGCTGTCCTTCGGCTGCAATGACTGCATTTTGAAGCAGATTATAAGCAACAAAACGGTCATTGTCTGTTGCTTCGGGGTCGTTTAGGATGGCTTTCAATTTTTCCAGGTGAGCCGTTCTTAAATAAAAGGAAACATCTGTCATTGCTTCTTGCGCCAGAACTTCCAATGCTTTTGGATCGATAGTAAGAATTTCTCTGTCTCCGAATTTTTCAACTTTGACATAGTCGGAAGAAATTTTTCTGTATTCGGTGTTGTCTCTTAAAATTGTATAAGGATCTTGGTAAATAAAATCAGCCATAATTTTGAATTTTCAGTCTTTGTTTGATGTGTTACAAATTTAGATTTTATGTTTAAAAGCGCAATCAATAAGGAGTTTATTTATCTGCATATTTTTATTTTGAGAGAAAGGTTAGGTTGTATATTTATTCTTCATTTTTGTATAGAATATTATTTATGTGTTAATTCTTACTAAAGAGCAAGTGTTTATACTTAGGTAAATTTGAATAAATCCATTCTATTTGCTAAATTTGGATTTGCTAAACGGATTTACTGACTACTTAAAAATAGTAAACTACTGATTTGACTGGATATAGTACTTTATATTTAAAAGGGAGTAAATTCTTATTATTAAGGTTGTTATTATTAATAATAATCTTTTTTTGTGATGAATCAATTCTACTTTCGCAACAGCCACTTTATCGAAATTACATTTTAAAAGACGGATTGCCATCTAATGAAACTTATCACATCATTTCTGATAAAAAAGGGTACTTATGGATCTACAGCGCAAGTTGCAAACACACAACCTCAACAAGGCAGCTGGTGCTAACCCAGCTGATATTGAAGCACGCATCAACAAGGGCACT
>CAIUKX010000548.1 GCA_903899795.1 uncultured Flavobacteriales bacterium | reverse complement strand
TTACTATATCTCAAAGAACTATACCGCAAATAATCCACAATAGGGATAGGTGCGTAATTTTAAAACAGATATTAACGGAGGTTTACCGATTGTATTAAATGATCTAAGGTTTATCCATAATGGCATTTTGGAGGCTTTCAAAGCTTTAATGAGTAGTTATGGAGTAACAGATACATATACTGTTATTTTAAGTGGTTGCGAGCGAAATTCCATTGGAGGTACAACAACCATTTCTGAAGGTTATGTTTCAATAGGTGGTGAATTATGTTATGTTCCAACTCATTCATATCCTGATCCTGGAATGGGTGATCATGAATACTGGATTATCGACCCAACATTTGATCCTGATGGAAATAAACAGTTTCAAAATTTCGCTTTTAATGATACTTACGAGGTTCGTGTAGGTAAAGTTAATGTTTCAACAGTTGTGCCCTCAGGAGCGTTACAATATAGTGATACGCAGACTATATTTGAAATAATGAGAACCAGTTTAAATATTGGTGAATTAAATGAGTTTTCAACTGGTATCTTTTGTTTTAAAGATATTGATGGATTTGTACGTTTCTCTGGTGTTCAGACACTTTCATCGTCAACATCTATTACAATCGGTACTGTACCTCTCGAGTTTCGCCCTGGTTCAGATTTACGATTTCAAACAATTGTGCATAATGGTTCAGATGTGAGTTTTTACAATATTATGGTTTACGCAGCTGGAGATATTCATCTTATACAGATAACTGCCAATGATAATTCCGGCTTTGCGTTCCCAATGGAACAGATACCTATTTACAAAGCGTCTTAATAAATAAAAAGCCATTCAATCGAGTGGCTTTTTATTTATGATTAAATGCTGTTTAATTGGGTGTTTTATTCTGTTTTTGTGTACATTTCAAGCTTTAAAAGCTGTACATTTCAATTTTTCGAATATATAAAGACAACAAGTTTTACGTAATATATACGTCAGCATACTCCACAGACGCAGAAGTGAAAAATGGTAGGAGCAGAAAGAAAACATCGGAATACAGAGACAATTTCGAATATGCAGTATTTGATGGTGAAACTGGGAAATTTGAAAAAAACACATTCAATGTGAATAAAGCAGATACT
Source organism: uncultured Flavobacteriales bacterium (assembly GCA_903899795.1). Lineage (GTDB taxonomy): Bacteria > Bacteroidota > Bacteroidia > Flavobacteriales_D > Crocinitomicaceae > CAIUKX01. The sequence goes on along the minus strand of CAIUKX010000548.1, from coordinate 4,944 downwards.
CCGAAAAAAGAACGAAGATTTGTTAGTTCACCTTCCATTCAGGTTTTTGATGAACGATTTTATGTTAATTACCATAAAATAAGACAAAAAGCTGGCTGGTGTGTTGCAAACGTTTTATGTTTTCCTACTATATATTATTCTATGTTGAGTGGTGACACAAAACATGGATTCGGATACTTAGGCGTTATCTCTATTATTGAAGGTGGAGGAAAGAAAGGAAAAGGTGGGTCTAAAAAGAAAAAATAATCTCACCGGTAATCCGTTTACAAATGAAATTTGTACTCTTCTTTTTTTCATTTTTATCAGCTTCAGCAGCGTATACTCAAGATAATCAATTATTTGTTTTCGGGGGAATCAACACAAGCTTTCTAAGTACTTCACTCTTTCGATCAATACCCAGAATCGGAGTCGTCGGAGGAATCAGTAACAAATACCTTGGTGTTTTTAACAGCGACATCAATCTTATTACAGAATTTTATTGGCAGCAATCCGGAGGAAGTATAGCAGGAAGCACTTACGATTATACATCCAATACATATTCCAACGCCGCAAGCAGGTACAAATTACGCCTGCGGGAAGATACATGGAACATATTATGTGAATACCAGTTTGATCAAAAATCAGGAGATGGTGAAAATCGTTTTGGAATATTTGCCGGACCCTACTTTAGTTTTATCGGTACTTCCTTTTTCTCGTCCATCATAAATGATTACTCAAATAACAATACATCCGATCTGTACTTCGGAAATCCAAACGACTCAAAAGCAATGGTCGAATCGGCAAGTGTAAAAGACCGGTTTTGGGGATTCAATTATGGATTAATCTTCGGTGTAAACAAAACTATTTCAGATTTTAATTTCTCAATACGCTATAACATGGGATTAAGATCCTTCACCAATATGTCCGCATACACCAACGAACAACCTTATTCGATAAAATTAAATTCAGTACAATTTACCGTATCCTATCTTATTTTTGAATATGAGCCTTTGGGACGGCGAGGTCGCTATACACGAGCCGATTGAATACCGTTCGGTTACAACATTTTTTTAAACTCCAAAGGATATTGTTTTAAAATATTCTCGAGATTTGCCTGACAAGAATCTGCTGCTTTTTTCCGAATTCGATTGTTTTTATTCTCAATCATGCGCTGCGTTAATCGAATATTCCCAAGATAAAATTTTTGAATGAGATTTGTCCCCCAGGAAATCATATTTAAATACTGATGCTGTAAAAACATCCATCTAATTATCAATACAACAGTGGTATTCAATGCTAAAGTAGTGCTTCCTTTCAATAAATCCCCTTGGAGCAACATACCAGAACCAGGAATAATATATGAAATTATTTCGGCGAATTTTTGATGTTTAGACTCAACATTTTGAATATAGTTCAGGCAATTCAAACAATTTAAATCCTTATCAATCTTTGAAATTGTATCAATAATTTGTTGTGCTTTGGAAGTATCATATGAGACATAAATCAGAAGCTTTAAAAGCTCTTTTTCCGTACTCACATCGTTACACTCTTCTTCATACCTATCTAAAAAATAAAGCGCATAATAAGTATCTTTATTCAAATACGAAATCAAAGCTGCATTCCATAAAAAATCACGCTGCTGTTTTTCTTCCAAAAAATCATATTCAACTCTTTTCACTTCCTCAAGTACTCTTGGAGAAACGACATTATCTATGAGTAAAAATTCAATTTTAGAAACAAGTATTTGATTCCTAACTGTATCATTTTCCGAAATAAAATATTCCTTCTCAAGCAGCATCAACCTTGATTCGACATCATTTTGACCATTTACAAAATTAATACAGTTGATACTGATATACAGCAGAAAAATAATTCGACGCATTGATTAAAAATTGATTTTTAGTTTCGGTTTTCTTGGCTTTCGTATCATAATAGACTCCGACAATATTTGTCACATAAAATGCTGAGAAAAATCCCCCATCTATGATGGTCAGTGGATGCTTGAATCCCAGCGTTAATAAACTTTCCACTGTTTGAAATGCCATTAATCCTAAAGCGATCAATCTTGTACCAAAGACTTTTTTGTTCCCGATATATAATTCACCCAACCCTGGAATAATTGCGGATAAAGTTGAAGCTAGAATCGGCTTTTTTTTATCTGCCTTTTTATAACTATTCATATCCTTTTGCAGCTGTTCAGGAATCTGTGAGATATCTACGTCAACCGGATGTAACGAATAGTAATACATATGCACTATTGGATGCAATTCGTATTGATTTACTGTCATATCATCTAAAATGCGCCCAAACCACTTCTCTCTATCTTTAGAATTTGTTTTCAGAAAGTGGAGACAGGCTAAATACAAAGCACTTGTATCTTTATAAAACAGATCAAAACTTTTATCAAATGAATGTAAAAACAAAGAATCATTTTCATATTGAAGATGAAATTTTGCCTTAAAATATTCCAATGAATCTTGTCTTATTTTGACTTCATTCAGATATGTCCAATGTTCGTTTTTCAACTGATTTTCGCTCAGGTGTCGGATAAATCCAGTGTCAATTTGAGTGAATGTGGTTTTCACCATAAACATGCAGACTATCCAACAATAAATTATGCGACTATTCAATAACATTAATCACTTTATTTTGTTCTGAAATTACATGCTCGCAATGTTCTTCTTGGATATTAGGAATACATTGGCTCAATTGATTCAATCCTAATAGAGTTCCTTTTATCAAACCGTATTTTTCAATGCATTTTTTTGTGTATTCTGAACAACTGATTTGGTAATTACAATTGGCGGAAATTTGTTCAGAAATAACATTTTGATAAGTATACATTAAGCCCGCAGCAATATATGTCAAAGGATTCAACTTAAAAGTCCACTTTTTATCTTTCAGATTCAATAATTTACGATTCGTCTTTATTGGTAATTCATATTGTGAAAAAACTTCCTGCAACAATACATCATTCATTCGTGTTTTTTCTTGAGTCTGAGAAAATAGTCTATTTCCGACAAGGCAACAAAAACAAATCAATGATAACCTTAGTATCCATTTTTTTGAAGGTATAAAGCTTGGTAACATATTCCCAAAAGTACAGAAATTCAGTCAATTTATTCATACAAAAACCCGACAAACGGTAAAATTGAACACGAATTAAAAAATAATTGTTGACAACTTTTGATTTCTAAATAATATCCCTATCTTTGTCGTCCGATTTTCGGAGAAATTTAAATTTTTAAAAACAAGCTATATGTACGCAATTGTAGAGATAGCAGGGCAGCAGTTCAAAGTGCAAAAAGACCAAAAGATTTTTGTACACCGTTTGAAAGAAGAAGTTGGAGCAAAATTAAGCTTTGACAGAGTTCTTTTAGTAGACAATGGTGGGAAAATCAACGTTGGCGCCCCAGCTATATCAGGAGCTTCGGTTTCTGCAGAAGTAAATGATCACGTAAAAGGTGATAAAGTAATCGTTTTCCGTAAAAAGAGACGTAAAGGTTACGAAAAAAGAAATGGACACCGCCAAAGTTTTACGGCGATAACCATTACGGATATTAAAGATTAAAAATTGAACTACTTCCAATACAGCAATGTATCGGAGGATAAATTGAAACACAATGGCACATAAAAAAGGAGTTGGTAGTTCGAAAAATGGTCGTGAGTCGGAAAGCAAGCGATTAGGAGTGAAAATTTTTGGTGGACAAGTTGCTATCGCTGGTAACATCATCGTTCGTCAAAGAGGGACACATCATCATGCTGGAGCAAATGTTGGAATCGGAAAAGATCACACATTATATGCTTTGACTGATGGATTAGTAGAATTCCGTAAGAAAAAAGAAAATCGTTCATTTGTTTCTGTAGTACCTTTCGAGGCAGCAGAAGCTTAATATTGATACGAAAGTAATTGAAAAGGCGAGCTAATAGCTCGCCTTTTTGTGTTGTTTGTCAGCCTTTCGTTTACTCAGTCTGACGATACTGTATTTATTGAGGAGTATTGGCTCCTGGATTTGGCATAGCGATCGCTGCAAAATTCAAACAGTGATTATTGATGTTCGCATACGAAATATAGAAAAATCCACCAACACCCCAACCTGAACCCCATGAATTCATTACTTTGAAACGTTGATTGGCATCATCGTACCCAACAATGCAAACACAATGCCCACCTTGAGAAGATCCGTATAAACTATTCCAAACATAATTTGTCTGGTAGATATTGAAGAAACTGGAATTTACCGTAAAACAAACCGGTACAGGAAGATTTTGGCTTAAATAATATTTAATATCATTCGTACTTGCCTCATTGATCCGATACCAGGCTGAAATTTTTCGTCCTGCTGCTTCCGTGTTCTGAAGCGCAGTTGGTAAAGTATAGCACCCACCTTGCACATAAGGCATCTGCGAATTTGAACATTCTCCTTTGTTTAACATCAGGTTAAGAGCATCCATTGGGTAAGACCCAGCACCACAGCTACCCAATTTAATTTGGTTATAGATGTAGGAAGGACTCCGCGTAGCTCCAGCCCACTGACTTTGATGAACAGTATTGTTCATATAACGAAGTATACTGTGACAGGCATAACCTGTTCCCCAGCCTACACATGCACCATCATTACCCTGATTTCCAACAGGAGGTGTAGGCAAGTTAACAGAAGAAGGCAATGCTTTTTCAGATGGACCATATTTGCCCTGATATTCCTCCTGAGTTAAAATAGGATAAGGAGCCAAATCCGATTCAGTTATTTCAGGTACTCCATTTGTAAACAAATGACGAAAATCGCCTTTATCGCCTATCGATTGATTATCACTAGTCTGATCTTTTTTACAACCGATAAAGAACAGTATTACAGCCAGCACACTGACTTTTGAAATCATTCGCAAAATTTTTGTTTTAGTAGTTTTCATAGCTTTCCGTTTTTAGTTAAAAGTTTTTATTAAAATATTAACCGGCATTCTTTC
>CAIUKX010000547.1 GCA_903899795.1 uncultured Flavobacteriales bacterium | reverse complement strand
CTTCGTTAGGGAAATAATGTAAAAATTCAATTATTGTCATAACTTTTTTCTACAAATATCTCACAGCGAAAAGTAATCTATTTACGTTGTGGTAAACTTGCGACGACTCAATTATTTAATTAAGAATTTTTAAAAAAAAGAGTTTGTGGGGCTGAGTGTTCTATTTTATAATTATGATTCCTAAATAGTACAGAAAATCCTAAATAGATATTTTCAATAATTAATCAAAATCTTAGATTAACTTTGTTTAATATTTCTGCTTCAATTAAAGCACAGTTGAATAAAATAATGAAACTAAATCTGATAGTATTTTTTCTTTTGGTTACAATGAATATTGTTGGACAGCAAGAAGAATTGAAATGGCACTTGGTACACGCTTTATCCAATCAGTTGATTGATGCAGGAACGCATGGTTCCGTTCAACAATACCTTATGGAAACTGGTGAATTACCCGATCCTTTTTATGGATTGAATGAAAATAAATTCGGATGGATTGAAGACCATAAGTGGGAGTTTGTCTCTAAGTTCTTTTTAACAGAAGAACAATTTAACGCTGCTAATCTTGAACTTGAATTCCCGGGAATAGATACCTATGCAGATGTATATCTGAACGATGTTTTGCTTTTTAAAGCTGAGAACTGTTTTAAACCCTATCGTTCACAAATCAAAAAACTAGTACACACTGGATACAATCAATTGAAAGTCATTTTTACACCTCCTATTATCTACCATGCGGACCGCTACAAGAATGAAAAGTTTCATTATCCAGCGACTAATGATGTTGGGAAAATTCCTATTGCTTCGTTAACACGAAAACCGCAATATCAATTCGGTTGGGATTGGGCTTTACGCATGAACACCATTGGTTTTTTGAAGCCAGTAGTATTGCATCATTACGAAAACACTAGAATCATTAGTAAGAATTGTACTACTGTTAACATGACTAATGCAGTTGCAGATGTGGACTTTGAAGCTAAATTCACGATTCCTCTGAACGGGAATGTAGTTTGGAAAAGTAAATTGTTTGGTACAATTGCATTAAACTGCATCGACGAAACGACGCTTTCACGATCCGTAACTATTAATCACCCGAAATTGTGGTGGCCAAGAGGGCAGGGGAAACAAGAATTATATACAGATCAATGGGTTTTCACAGATGTTGATGGTAAAGTAATTGATAGTATCGATGTACGATTTGGAGTTCGAAAAACAGAATTAATTATTCAACCTGATGAGTGGGGAACCAGTTATTTCATTCGATTTAACAATCGTCCGATTTTTTGTAAAGGAGCAGATTATATCCCACAAGATATTTTTCCGACGCGTGTAAAAGACGAGTCGATAAAAAAGATGGTGGAAACCATGGCAGAAAGTAATTTCAACATGATCCGTGTATGGGGTGGTGGGTATTATCCCGATGAGATATTCTTCAATACATGCGATGAACTGGGGATTATGGTATGGCAAGACTTGATGTTTGCCTGCGCTATGTATCCGGGTGATTCAGCTTTTTTAGACAATGTAAAAGGAGAATTGGAATATCAGATTCCGAGAATTGCCGGACATCCTTGTCTGACTTTATTCAACGGAAACAATGAAGTCGATGTTGCCTGGAAAAACTGGGGATTCCAGCTCAAATTCGGGATTTTTGGCAGCGATGCAAAAGAAGTGGAAGATGCGTATGATCGTTTATTCAAACAATTGGCGCCATCAGTCATTTCTTCATATACAAATTCACCATATATACATACTTCTCCTTTGAGTAATTGGGGAAAAGATGAGTATTTTAATCATGGCTCGATGCACTATTGGGGTGTGTGGCACGGGAAAGATCCAATTGAAGATTTCGGTAGAAAGTCGGGGCGCTTTAATGCTGAATATGGGTTTCAATCCTTTCCTCAATTTTCCACCTTATCCACTTTTTCGGAAAAGAAAGATTGGAGTCTGGATTCTGACGTAATGAAGCATCATCAAAAAAGTTACGTCGGGAATGGTATGATTTTAAAACAGGCTACGATTCTATATGGGAAACCTAAAAACTTTGAAGAATTTGTCTATTTTTCACAATTGACACAGGCTAAAGCGGTAGGAATTGCAGTTGCCGGACATAGAACCGGAATGCCCAAATGCATGGGGACTTTGTATTGGCAATTGAACGACTGTTGGCAGGCGCCAACCTGGTCAAGTATAGATTATTTCGGGAATTGGAAAGCATTGCACTATACAGTAAAGAATGATTATGAAGATGTAGCGGTCGTTTCTAGAATCGAAGAATTAGGTAAAGAGCAGTATTACATCGTTTCCGATTCACCTGACTCGTTTCCTTGTAAAGTTTCTTATACTATGTATTCTCCTCATGGGAAGGCACACAAACAACATATCGAGACTTTTCAATTGAAGCAAGGAGAAGTTAAACCTCTTTGTCATGAATGTCTTCATAAAGAACAGCGAAAAAAGAGTTACATGGTTCATTTCGAATGGAATGATTCAAAAGGAGTAACACACGAAAGATGGTTCTTTCACCAAGGGAGTGACCATCAAATGGCTGATTCCACTTCCTTTCAGGTTTTATTAGAAGATGTAAACCCTATAGCAAAAACAGCTACTCTTGTTTTGGAGAATAAGAAATTATTACTCGATTTCTGGATAGCGAATAAAGTCTCCGGAATTACTTTTTCAGAGAATTTCGAAAATTATTTACCGGGGAGACATAGTATTCAGATTTCTTATGCAATGGATACAATATCAATTGACCTGTTTCAGTTTTTTTGGAGGTAGTAATTAGAAAACAATTAGAATAGCCTTTTTCATTTTGTTTCTATTACCTTGGTAATTATCTTTGCGTTATGAAAATCGATGATGTAATCCAAACGACATTCAAGTCGCCTCAACAAAAAGCATTAGTAAACATTCGTTATACGTCTAATTACCTGAACAATATCCAAAACAATTTCATGTCTGATTTTGATTTATCGATGCCTCAATTCAATATTCTTCGAATTTTGAGAGGAGCAAAAAAGGAAATCAATGTCAATACTGTGAAAGCTAAAATGATCGATAAATCCCCTAATACTACCAGATTAATGGATAAATTAGTTTCAAAGGGATTGATTAAACGATCTCATTGTGAAGAGGATAGGAGGGTTGTGTATATAGAGATCACAAAAAGCGGTTTGAAATTACTGGATCAAATTGATCATAAAATAAACGAAAGCACTATCTTTCCCGACAATTTGAGTGATGATGAAGCCGAATTACTAAGTTCATTATTGGACAAAGTGAGAGAAGGTCTTTAACGTTACCTGAAGATGAGCTAAACTATAATAATAATTGAGGATAAGATAATGTTGAAGTATATTTTCATTTTTTTTGCGCTTTTCCCCACTTATTATTCGATTAGTCAAACTCCAGTTAATCAAAATATTGGTGTATTAATTGGTTCAACGATCGATGATTCATCAAATGCATCCTTAGAATATGTTCAAATTCGGTTATTGTCTCCAAAGGATTCATCCGCATTATTGGGAATCTATTCAGATGCAAAAGGTGCTTTTCAATTGGATCAAATTCCCTATGGAGCATATCTTATAAAAGTTTCCTTTTTGGGCTATAAAACAATTTATTTCGATAGAGTAACTTTTTCTCCCTCCAGTTCAAAAGTTGATTTAGGTTTAATTCGTTTGAAAACGGACGAACCTAAAAATCTCGATGAAGTGAAAATCGTTGGGAAAATGGATATGCTGAAAACAGGTATTGATAAAAAGGTTTTCAATGTAGCAGACGATATTTCTTCCAAAGGTGGTACCGCTATTGATGTTATGAATAAATTACCGTCGGTTAGTGTTGACCAAGATGGTAATATTTCACTTCGTGGTGATGGTAATGTAACTATATTGTTCGACGGTCGTCCAAGTTCATTTTCCGGAGGAAATGGAAAAAGTCTTCTGGATGCGATTCCTGCCAATTCAATTGAGCGTATAGAAATCGTAACCAATCCGTCGGCAAAATATTCTCCTGATGGAACTTCAGGAATCATTAATATTGTTCTGAAAAAGAATAAATTGAAAGGTACAAATGGAATGATTAGTACAACTGGTGGAACCGGAAAATTATTCAATGGTTCAGCTAGTTTCAGTTATAGAAATTCTAAAATGAATGCCTATGCGAATTATACATATAGATATTCGGAAGGCTTTCGGAATAATTGGGGGACACTCGACAGGATCTATCCTAATGATTCAACATCTTCATTAAAACAAAACCGTACCGGTATGGATTTGAACGCTGGAAATACCTTAAGAATAGGTTCTGACTTCTATCTTCGTCCGAATCAAACCTTGGGATTTTCTCTTACAGGTAATGATGGGGTTAGAAATCGAACAGGTGATTTGCAAAACACCATGTATGACGGAAATTCCAATTTGGTTAGAAATTGGAGGCGTCTTTCTTACGATCCTTCAGCCCAACACAATGCAGATATCAATTTGAATTATAAAATAGATTTCAAAAATAATAAAGGAACATTAACTGCAGATGCAACCCAATCAATTGGGAGAGATAATATCCGTGGGGAATACGACGAGAAATACTATAATTTGGACGGGACTCAAAGTTCACAACCTGAATTACTTCAAAAAATATTCAATCTGGAAAAAAACAATGTTTCAACTGTTCAGGTGGATTATGTAAAAACTTTTGAAAAGATCAATGCCCGATTTGAAACCGGAGCTAAGTCAGTTGTAAGAAATTTAGCCGTGAGTCCTACTTCAGAAAAATATGATTACACAAGTCAGCAATATTTGGCTGATACTTTGGCTAATTTTGTATACAAATACAACGAACAGGTGTATGGAATCTATGGGATTTTTGGCCAACAGCTTGGTAAATTCAAATACCAGGGAGGAATGCGATTGGAGCAGGCATACCAAGTTCCTGATTTAGTTTCATCGAATCAGAAATTCACAAACGATTATTTCAAAATTTATCCATCCGGACATTTAAAATATAACCACAAACCGAATACAGAGTTAAGCCTGAGCTACAGTCGCCGAATCAATCGCGCTCAGTCTGCTGATATGAATCCATTCACCAATTATTCAGATCCATATAACCTTCGCAAAGGAAATCCGGCTTTAAAACCTGAATTTATCAACTCGTTCGATTTAGGTTATTTCATTGAGAAAAAGAAAATAACATTTACAACAAGTATCTATTACAGACAAACGTTGGATGTAATTCAAAGGGTAAAAATCTTTTATCCTGACAATACTTCAGCAGTTGTTATGGCTAATATTGATAAAAGTCAAAGTGCTGGTGTTGAATTTGTGGCTGTATTCAAACCTGCGAAATGGTGGAAAAATACTGTATCCTTCAATGGGAGTGCGATAAAATTTACGGATAATACAAGCGCGAATTTCAATTACAACAACAGCGGATTTACCTGGGGAGCAAAATATATTGGAACGGTTGATTTCTGGAAAAAAACAATGGTTGCTCAATTGAATGTAAACTATGTAGCGCCAAACATCACTGCTCAGGGAGTTGCTCAAAGAAGGGGATCGGTAGATATTTCTACTGAGAAGACTTTCAAAGGTGGGACATGGGTTGCTGGGATGAGAGTTACGGACGTTTTTAATCGTCAGGGATTCTCATTCAAAGTAGTTCAGCCGAGTATCGTTCAGACATCTGACTTTAAATGGTTAACAAGAAGGCTTTATCTCACTGTCAGTTATAAATTCGGGAAATTGGAAATCTCGAATAAGAAACCGATCAACGAAAATACGGGAGGTGATTTCTAAGGCTTGTAAAAAGTGGTGGTCTGCCATTTCTTCTGTTCGATGATTCATAACCGAACATTTTGGCAGGTTGCTTACTTTGCAAATACTTTTTCTTCAGCAACCAAAGGAATAAATCTAATTCCCAAATTCATCAATGCAGCATCAAAACTGGAGCACTGTTTGTCTTTTTTTACTGTTCCTTTCTGAACAATTTTTGCGGAGTTCATTTTAGTTTTCATGATTTCTCTGTTTTTTAATAAATGTAGACAAAAAGAATACCAAATAAAATAGCGTTGATTGAAATGTTGTTAACGTTGAGTTAAATTGTTATTTTTCGGTTTAAAGGAATTATTCTGCTTCGAATTTGAATAGAAGAACAATTGATTTTTCTACTTTTACACTTATGAAAACAGCTTCAGTTAGCGAAATCAAAAAGGAATTACTTCACTATTCTAAAGAAGAGTTGTTGGAGGTACTTAATAAACTGTCCAAGTATAATAAGGAAAATAAAGAGTTACTTCACTATCTTTTATTTGAAGCTGATTTCGAAGGAAATTATATTCAGAAAATAAAAGAGGATATAGAGATAGAATTCAGCGGCTTAGATGCCAGAAGTTGGAAAACAATGAAAAAATCCATCCAACGCATTCTTCGAACCATTAAAAAGCATATTAAATATTCGAAGCAGAAAGAAACAGAAATAGAACTTCTTTTGTACTTCTGTCAAAACATGAGAGAATTGAATATCAGGCTGGATCGAAACCCAGTTATTCTAAATATCTATAAACGACAGTTGATTGCTGTCAACAAAGCTTTACTGACCTTACATGAAGATTTACAATATGATTTCAAAGAAAGTTTGGAAGAGGCTGAAGCCGCGATCGAAGGAATGTGATTATAGATGCAAGACATAAGACCACTTCGTTCAAAGACTTATAATTAGTAAAACAAACGAGGTAGTCAAAACTGTTTTGTTTTGAAAAGACTAATTAATCTAACCTCTGATGTCTTTGCGTCTTGAGTCTTTTAGTCTTGAATCTTCCAGTCTTTTTCCTATATTTGAGCTCTAAAAAATTGTATACATGAAATTATTGCAGGACAAAGTCGTTTTAATCACCGGTGCGTCAAGAGGAATCGGTAAATCAATAGCTGAAGAATGTGTGAAACAAGGTGCAATCGTAGCATTTACCTACTTATCGTCAGAAGAAAAAGCAAAAGCATTGGAAGCTGAATTATCAGCAAACGGTGGTATAGCGAAAGGGTTTAAATCAGATGCAGGTAAATTTGACGAGGCTCAAAAATTGGTAGATGATGTGGTTGAAGCTTTTGGAACAATTGATGTTTTGGTCAACAATGCTGGAATTACCCGTGATACACTTTTGATGCGAATGACAGAAGAGCAGTGGGATGAAGTAATGAATACGAATTTAAAATCTGCATTCAACCTCACTAAAGCGGTTCAACGCCCTATGTTGAAAGCAAAAAAAGGATCAATTATCAACATGTCATCCGTTGTCGGTGTCAGTGGTAATGCTGGACAATCTAATTATGCGGCATCGAAAGCTGGATTGATTGGATTTACAAAATCAGTAGCTCAAGAGTTAGGTTCGCGTAATATTCGATGCAATGCGAGTGCTCCTGGATTTATTGAGACAGAACTGACGGCTGCTTTGGATCAAAATGTAGTGGAGGAATGGAGAAAATCAATTCCTCTGAAAAGAGGAGGGACACCGAAAGATGTTGCTGATTTGACTGTTTTCCTTGGTTCTGATATGTCTTCTTATATTACAGGACAAACTATCCATGTTTGCGGTGGAATGTTGATGTAATCATACGAATAGAAAAGATACTAGATGGGTGTTCTGAAAAGAGCATCCATTTTTTTATTCCTTATTTCTTGAAAATCTCTTTAAGAGATAGGTTGAATTTCTCAATCCGGCTCTTAACCAATCATAGTATAAGGCCACGAAGAAGAAAATACTCATCAACCATAGCACAACTATATTTGACCAAAATGTTGAGACTTTTTGACCAAAGATATATTTGTTCGGAGAATAAAAATGTGAATCCATGAATCGTTCTCCTTTTGGATCATGGAATATAGGCGTATCTTTTTGAATTAACTGATCGTCGACAATGATTATTTTTTCAATTTCACGTCGATTGGTTACCAAATCATTCAAACTTTCATTTTGATATTGGTCTTTCAATTCTTGAAACTTTTCGTCTCCCATTTTTTGAATCAATGCTTCAATTTCACGGGTTTTCTCAAGTTTCGATTTGATGCATTGCTCTTTTATGATATTTAAAAAGCTATTTACATTTTGAGTCAAATCTATGATATCATCGGATCTTTGTAGTTTTTTCAACTCTTCAGTACACGATTCACATTTCAAGTTGCTCCAGTTAGCCTCTTCTTTGTTTATTTCATTGATCAATATGCTTTTAGATGTTTCAAAGACGACCTTATTTTTGCTGGAAAGATTATGCAATTGTTCCGTCATTTCAGGAATCCAGTAATCCTTTTTCCATGCAGCGTCACTTTTCTGTTGATCCAATTTAAAAAAAGCAACTTCAGATTTATTGTCAATCGACTGACTAACTGCTATTGCTTCATAGGCCCAACGAGCAGCCATTATATTTCCAAGCCAGGGAACTTGTATCGATTTTGAAAAAATAGGATTTAACTTATCGAATTTCACGATGACTCCACTGAATAGTAATTGCGGAATGATAAGGAGCGGAACCATGATGTAAATAACTTTGGCTGAATTAAAAGCACTTGAAACATTCAATCCGACAATATTAGCCAAACATGACATACTGAATAATACAACCCAGTATTCAAACCAAATACCTTTTATTTCTAAAACAAGATTACCAATAATGACAAATAAAAAAGTCTGAATCGCTGAAATAATAAAGAGAATGGAAATTTTTGACATCAAGTAACTACTTCTTGAAAGGTTAAGGAAACTTTCTCGTTTCAAGATTTTTTTATCCTTGTGAATTTCTTCAGCAGCAACTGTGAGCCCTAAGAATAAGGCAACAATTACAGAAATAAAAATGTATTGAGGAATGTTTACATTATTATAAAATGAATAACCTTCTGAGGGTGAATTATTGTAAAACTTAGTGAAAAATGACAAGATCAAAGCTAGCAATGGTGCTTCGAGTAAATTAATCAGCATATATTGTCTATTGGCTAATTTACTCAGCAAATCTCTTAAAAAAAACACATTAAACTGTGTTAGCTTATTGGGTCGCTTCGAATTACTGGTTAAATTAAAATTTTGTTCTTCGACAGTATGAACTGGGCAGTCTGTCAAAAACAATTCGTGCCATTCTTTTGGAGATGTTTTCCGATGAGAAGTAAGATTTCCGTATTCATCAACTACTTTTGATTCGATGACATTGAAAATTTGTTCTGGATTTACATTTCCGCATGCCGGACATTCTCTTTCTTCTGCATTAACATGATGAATATGTGT
>CAIUKX010000546.1 GCA_903899795.1 uncultured Flavobacteriales bacterium | reverse complement strand
TTGGGAAAAGGTAAACTCGCCGAATTACTCAACCAGAAGTCGAGTTCGCGTTATAACCTGGTAATATTTGATGATGAGCTGACGCCTATCCAGCAACAAAATCTTGAAAAAGAACTTGTTTCTTCTATCGAAAGAGCTGAAAAAGCGGGAAATGAGCTTCAAAAGTTTTTTGATCTTTCAAAAGATTTTATGTGCATTGCCAATATCGATGGAACTTTTAAATCTGTAAACAAAACTTTCGAACGTGAATTAGGATACAAGATTGAAGATTTGATCAATGTACCTTTTATTGATTTTATACATGAAGATGATCGGGAGGCATCAATTAATGAAGTTCAAAAATTAAGTAAGGGTGACTTAACTGTTGATTTTGAAAATCGATACCTATCTAAGGACGGTAAATATCTTACGATAAGCTGGCATGCTTCACCGGACGGAAATACTGGAAATATTTATGCTACAGGAAGAGATATTACACATCAGAAAGAAATTCAAAATGAACTCATCGCTTCCAAAGAAAAAGCAGAAATGGCTAGTAAAACCAAATCTGAGTTTTTAGCCAATATGAGTCACGAAATCCGAACACCCCTCAATGGGGTAATTGGATTTACCGATCTGCTAAAGTCTACACAATTAACCGAAATCCAACACCAGTATATTGATATGGTAAAACGGTCTTCTGATTTATTGTTGGATGTGATCAATGATATTTTAGATTTTTCAAAAATTGAAGCCGGTAAACTTGATCTTGAAATAAAAAAAACCAATTTTAACGATATTATTTCGAGTGTGATGGATATTGTTGCATTTCAAGCACAATCGAAACATCTGGAACTTATTTTGAACACGCCAACACATCTTCCAACCTACATTTATTGTGACCCATTTCGCTTAAGTCAAATACTTGTCAATTTACTGGGAAATGCCGTAAAATTCACTTCAGAAGGAGAGGTTGAGTTGAAAATTGAATTACTTTCTGGTGATTCAGCAAGTGCAAGTTTTCGTTTTTCCATCATTGATACAGGTATTGGAATTGACCAAAATAAAATTTCAAAAATATTTGAAGCATTTTCACAAGCAGATAATTCTACCAGCAGAAAGTTTGGCGGTACAGGATTAGGATTGACCATTACAAATAAACTATTGCAATTGATGAATAGTTCTATTCTAAAAGTAGAACCAAATATCAACCGTGGAAGCATCTTTTCCTTTGATATTAACTTTCAAATTGAAGATCAGGCTATTGCATACGCAACTCCATATTTATTCAATAAAGCACTACTAATAAATTCATTAACAAATTCAGCTAAGACTCAAAAACAGTTGTTAGAAGAACAAAATATGCAAATTGATTTGGCCGATAATCTAGAAAAAGCCATAGAGCATATCAAACGATACCCTGATTATGATTTGGTTTTTATCGATTCAATAGTATTGGAAAATGAAACTATTGAAATCATCAACAAAATAATTGAGGTTTCCGAATCTCATCTCAATCCAGAACAAATCATTTTGATTTCACCCTTAATTGATTCATCAATTGCTAACCGTTTTTCAAATGTGGGAATCACACATCAATTACAAAAACCCTTCACAAGAAATCGAGTGGAGACTTTCTTAACAGCTTTAAACAACGAAAAATCTACGTTAAAAACTACACAATCCAATCATGATCATTCCGATCAAGCCACACTAAAAATAATAATCGCTGATGATAATCAGATCAATTTATTTTTAGCAACAACGATTATCAAAGACATTTTTCCTCAATCGATAATCATTACTGCTGAAGACGGAGAAGAAGCTATTTCACTCACAAAAGAACATAATCCAGATCTCATTTTCATGGATATACAAATGCCTAAAATGAATGGTTATGAAGCTTCTGATATTATTCGAAAACATAATTCCAAAGTGAAAATTATTGCCCTGACTGCAAACTGTACTTTGGAAGAAAAAGAAATTTGTATGCAGCACGGTATGAATGAATACCTCGCTAAACCAATAGATATACAAGAACTAAAAAGAACTGTTCAATCCATTATCAACCTATAGATTTTTGCTTTATGAAAATATGCAATTTAGATTACATTAAAAACATTACTCCAGGAAGTAACACTTTTGCAATACAACTTATCAAATTGTTTCTGGATGACACCCCTAAATCACTTCAAGCAATTACAACTTGCCTTGAAAATGAAAATTGGGAGGAATTATATAGAAACACGCATAAAATAAAACCTTCACTTGAAATGCTGGGTCTGCAACAAGAAATTATTGATGCACTTTTACAAATTGATCACTACGCCCATACAAAGACTCACACTGAAAAAATTCCCGATTTAATTGCCTTTTTTATGGCGAAAACAGATCTTATTTTTGAAGAATTAACAGTAGAATTAAATCAATTGGAAAACAGTCTAACTTCTTAATACCAATCTATTCTACCACAAGCGAATCCCTTCTTTTTTCTCTAAAAATTTGACACCTTGTAAACCGCCTGTATGAATAAATAATACCGATTTGTTGTCCAAATTACCTTTTTTCAATTCGGAAAAAAGCGCAAACATAGCTTTCCCAGTATAGACATGATCCAAAGGAATACCATGTATTCGATGAAAGGCTTGGATAAATTCAATTAATTCTTCCGTATACGAAGCATAACCTCCAAAATGATATTCATCCAATACGATTACTTTTTCAATCAATTGTTCAGTAAATTCTTCATCAAAAAACGAAAAATTCAACAAATTTCTCATTTCTTTTTTCGAATCAAATCCTTTCAAAACCGGTACGACATGTAGATTTTTCTCCTCACCTAACCCAACCAAAATACCGCAACTTGTAGCTGTTGTACCTTGGGCAACAAATACAGAATCAAACTCTACATTGACCTCACGTATAATATCCTGACAGCCGATTAATCCGTAAAAATTGGCTCCACCTTCGGGAACGATATAATAGTTAGTATATTCTTCTGCTAATTCTTTCCAATATTCTTTATCGTTTCTCAGGTTATATTCCTCTCTTGAAATAAATACCAGTTTCATTCCCAATTCTGCACATCGTTTCAATGTTTCATTTGAATTTTCCGACAACTCTTGTCCCCTGACCATTCCAATGGACTGAATTCCTGCTTTATGACATGACGAAGCTGTTGCCAGTAAATGATTTGAAAAAGCTCCTCCAAAAGTCAATAATCCATCTTTTTTTTGACTCTTCAACTGTTCAATATTCATTTTCAATTTCCGCCATTTATTTCCGGAAACTTCCTCGTCAATCAAATCATCTCGCTTTAGGTACAAACGAGTATTACGATCTTTTAATTCATCGGAATGAATCTCTTGTAAAATGGACTTCTCAGTTGAATACATGAAATGATTTTGAATTACACAAAATTAGAAATTAAAAACTGGTAAAGAAGGATCATGATCTGTCTCTACTACAATTATTTTTTACATTTGCAGTATGAA
>CAIUKX010000545.1 GCA_903899795.1 uncultured Flavobacteriales bacterium | reverse complement strand
TTTCCCTCATGCGAAGAATATGTTTGAGTCTGAAGGCGTGCAAATTGATGACGCTAAGTTGTTAAGATGCTTGGAGATAACGCATGCAATCAAAGCAGATAATCGCAAGTATTACTCGGCGATTGATGCGATGTTTAGGAAAATATAGTTATCAGCTTGTGAGCAAATGAATCAAGGGTAGATTCATTTGCTCATTTCTTAGTTGCTGTTTTCTTCTTTTAGAAATAGGCAATATACCAAAATGATTTTTTGGCAATAATTAAATCAACATGGGTGAGTTGTGATTTCGCTAACAAAGAAACATGTGTCAAACATTTGCACGACTCAAATGGTTGGCTACTTTCCATAACAAAAGAAGTGGGATACACGGACAATAACGAACTAGGAGCTTGTCATAACGTTATCCCCTAATTTATTCAGTTTTGTATCTGCTCATAAAGTCGTTTACTTATTAAAAATATTGACAATTGAGCTGGGTGGCGTTAGAGTTTGAAGAAACTTCCTATATTAATAAAGTAGCTTCTAAACACTTTCCATTTTAGAATTTCACTATGATAATTCACAGATCAATCCTTGAACCTATTAGAAAAAACTTAACTTGGGATCAATCATGGAAGTCAAATGATTGCGGGCTCATTCTTTGTTGGGAAAGAGGAAGAGAATTACAGCAAGAAAGAATGGACTTAGCTGAACAAGCTAGATTAGGATATTTAGTTGATCTGCATTGGAAAGGTGGTTTGACGCAAAAGCTTAAAGTCAAGCAAAAATATGGCACTTATAACTATCTTGCTACTTTACAAGGTATAAGAAATGAAGACTTATCCATTGATACTGACTCTGAAGTTTCTATTAAATGTTCAAAGTTTGAGACTACTGTTATTTTCACTTTTGATATGAATAAATATCAAAATGCATCTTAAGGATCTTAATGCGATATGCTGTTATTGATTTTGAAACTGCAAATTCTAACCGTCACTCTGCTTGTCAAGTTGGCGTCGTCATTTCTGAAAATGGTGTCATTGTTGAAGAGTTCTCATCATTAATCAATCCACAAGAAGATTTTAGTTTTTACAACACGAATGTTCATGGAATATCCCATCATAATATTACTAATGAACCAATTTTTCCAATCATTTATGAAAAGTTAGTTAGCTTATTGCTTAACGATACCGTTTTTCAATACTCTACATTTGACGAGCAAGTTTTTCGTAAAGCTTGTGAAAAATATAATCTCAACTTTCCTAAGTTTGATTGGCATGATGCATCTTTACTTGTGCGTGAAACATGGACAGATTTTCTGGAACCTGGTTTTAAGCTTTCTGATGTTTGTGCATTATTAAATTACTCATACAAAGCGCATAATGCCTTAGAGGACGCTCGTGCTACTGCTTTTGTTATACAAGAAGCCATTAACAAACATCAAATTAGCTCTCAAGATTTTTCTCGATATAAGAGTGGCTATGTTAAGAACAAAATAAGTTCTTTCCCTCACAGGGAAAAAGTCTCTTTTGAAGGTAACTCCAATGGCCCTCTTTATCCTAATCAGTTTGTTTTCACAGACGTATCTAGTAAAGACAAGCTAGGAAAAATTGCGAGCCAACTTGGTGCTAATGTTGAAGACTCACTAACAAAAAAGACAACATATCTCGTAGTAGGTGATATGGTATTCAACGGTGAAATGAATAAAACTACAAAGCTAAAAAAAGCAGAAGACTATATTGCTAAAGGGATCAACATAACAATTATGTCGGAGTCTGAATTCAATGCGTTTGTTAAAAATCTATGACACCATTTGCTGGTGCAGATCCGACACTTATAACATCAGCGACTTTGACAACAACATCGCTATAAGCAACATTGTCAACTAATACAGTGGGTATTGTTAATTGCCCATTATTAGAGTTATATGAGTCTAATGCATAAGAAAACTGTACAAAAGAAATTAATATGAGTATAAGAAATTTAATCATAAATAATCAGACGTGGCTTTTTTATATTCATCAA
>CAIUKX010000544.1 GCA_903899795.1 uncultured Flavobacteriales bacterium | reverse complement strand
GCTTCTCAAACGGTAAGTGGTTGCGAAAGTTCAACTCGTTTGGATGTTCTGGTAACACTATCAAATCCATCTGCTCCGACTGGAAGTGCTGCTCAAACATTTTGTTCGATCAATAATCCTACCGTTGCGGATTTAGTAGCGGCCGGAACTGGAGTTCAATGGTACGCTGTTTCAACAGGAGGAGTTGCTTTGGCATCCGGAACAGCATTGACTGATGCAACGCATTATTATGCCTCTCAAACGGTGAGTGGTTGCGAAAGTTCAACTCGTTTGGATGTTCTGGTAACACTATCAAATCCTTCTGCTCCAACCGGTAGTGCTGCTCAAACATTTTGTTCGATCAATAATCCTACCGTTGCGGATTTAGTAGCGACCGGAACTGGAGTTCAATGGTACGCTGCTTCTTCGGGAGGTGTTGCCTTAGCATCCGGAACTGCATTAACCGACGCGACTCATTATTATGCTTCTCAAACGGTAAGTGGTTGCGAAAGTTCAACCCGTTTGGATGTATTGGTAACAATCAGTAATCCATCTGCTCCGACTGGAAGTGCATCACAAACTTTTTGCTCGATTAATAATCCAACGGTTGCGGATTTAGTAGCGACCGGAACTGGAGTTCAATGGTACGCTGCTTCTTCGGGAGGTGTCGCTCTAGTATCCGGAACTGCTTTGACCGATGCAACGCATTATTATGCTTCTCAAACGGTAAGTGGTTGCGAAAGTTCAACTCGTTTGGATGTTCTGGTAACACTATCAAATCCTACTCCGCCAACCGGAAGTGCTGCTCAAACTTTTTGCTCAATCAATAATCCAACGGTTGCTGATTTAGTAGCAACTGGAACTGGAATTCAGTGGTATGCTGCTTCATCGGGAGGTGTAGCATTGACATCTGGAACTGCTTTGACCGATGCAACTCATTATTATGCTTCTCAAACGGTAAGTGGTTGCGAAAGTTCAACTCGTTTGGATGTATTGGTAACAATCAGTAATCCTACTGCTCCGACTGGAAGTACAACTCAAACATTTTGTTTTTCTTCAAGTCATACCGTTGCTAACTTGGTAGCAGTAGGGACAGGAGTTCAGTGGTTTACTGCTCCAACTGGTGGTGTAGCCTTGGTTTCGGCAACAGTTCTGGTCAATGGTAATCATTATTATGCATCACAAACAGTAGGTGGATGCGAAAGTTCAACACGTTTAGATGTTCTGGTGATTATCGATCATCCGACCGTCCCTGTTGTAGGGGCAATTACACAGCCAAATTGCACTGTAGCGACAGCAAGTGTTGACTTTTCGGGATTACCAGCTGGAACATGGACACTTACTCCGTCTCCAGGCGCACCAGTTACATCCTCTGGTTCAACCTATACTTTTTCTGGCTTGACAGCTTCAACTTCATACACTTTTACATTAACAGATGCAGCCGGTTGTAATTCAGCTGCGACAGGGGTAATCAATATTGGAGCTCAACCAATTATTCCTCCGGCTCCTACAGGGAGCGGACATCAAATCTATTGTTTGACAGCAGACCCAACAGTAAGCACATTAAGTGTAACAACCGGGACAGTTATTCAATGGTACGATGCTGCTATAGGAGGGAATTTGTTAACAGGAACGTTACCATTAACAGATGGAACACATTATTATGCTACCCAAACTTCAGGAGGTTGTGAGAGTACAGCTTCATTGGATGTTTTGGTGAATTTAGATTCCATTTCCCTCAATCTTATTTCGATTGTAGAACCAATATGCGGTCAGGAAAACGGTAGAATAACAGTCGCAGAAACAGGTGGCTTTGCTCCTTTTGTATACACTTGGGCAACAGGTGCTACAGGAACTACGCTCTCAGGGATTACAGACGGTGTATATACTGTGACAGTAAGTGATTCAATAGGATGTACCGCTCCTTTGACAATTAATTTGGAGTGTAAACACATTATTCCGGAAATAGTTACGGCTAATGGAAATGGTAAAAACGATACATGGGTATTGAGTTTAAAGAATGCCAATGTACAGATCTATAACAGTTCCCCAAGTTTAGTATATTCTTCTGCTCCATACAATGATAATTGGGATGGGAAAGCGAATGTAGCAGGAACTGTTGGGAATGATTACTTGCCAAGCGGAACCTATTATTATGTAATAGATAAAAATGACGGGAATAAACCGGTGACAGGATATTTAGAATTGATCAGATGATAATACCGAGAGATATGAAGTTTCAAATAATAAATAGCATAGTTGTTTCATTCTTGTTGATGATTTCAATTTCGTCCTTTGCTCAACAGGATGAACAGAGCAGTTTATACATGTTTAATCCCTTGCAATACAATCCGGCATATGCAGGTAGCAGGGGGGATTTGAACGTAACAGCAATTGCAAGAAGTCAATGGGTGGGTGTGAAAGGAGCTCCGAAAAGTCAATTTTTCTCATTGAATTCACCGATCAAGGCTAAGAATATGGCTTTGGGAATGCACTTGAGTAACGATGGAATCGGAGCCAAAACAAGAACATCTGCTTATGGTGATTACGCCTACACATTAAATTTTCGTAACGGGACAAAATTGAATTTAGGAGTTTCTGCAGGAATCGATCAATTATCGGTTGACTATCAAAAACTGGTGGCGTATGATCCTACGGAATCTGATTATTTAACCTCGTTTTCTCAAACCAATTTTAATGCTGGAGCAGGAATGTATTATCATTCTGAAAAGTTCTACGTAGGATTGAGTGTTCCCCGATTGATGGAAACAAGTTTGAAAAATCATGCAACTGTTCTTAGTAACTCTTTCACGAAGCGGCATTACTTTTTTACAGCCGGATATGTCAAAAAAATAAATTCGGTAATTGATTTGAAAACTAGCTTCCTGTTAAAAGTCGTTGCTAATGCCCCTGTAACATTGGATTTGAATGCAAATTTATTTTTATACAAGAAGTTTTGGGTAGGTGGTATGTATCGCTTTAACGAATGTGTAGGTGTTAATGTTGCTTATCAATTGAAAGAAAAATTGATGTTCGGATATGCATTTGATTACCCGATCAATGGATTGAGTCGTGTCAGTAATCTTGGTTCACATGAGATCATGTTGAATTATAGCATCCTTGACAGAAAAAAAGCATTTGGTTCGCCAAGATATTTTTAATAAAACGTTAAAAGACCCATGAAAGGATTCCTTTTCTTCAGTTGCATCTTCTGCTCATCATTTCAATTGCTGAGTCAAAATATGAAAATCAGTCAGGCTGAAACCTACTACAAAGAATTTCGTTTTGCAGATGCAACACCAATTTACCAAGAATTGATCGAGAAAAATCAATTGGCTTTTTCTGAAAACGAAACAGTGTTCAGACATGCGATCGTCTCAGCTGAAAAGTCACACAATTACGATTTTGAATATTCAGTGATGTCCACTTTGTTTACCAGCGATAAATGCACTTTTGATGATGCTTACCATTATTTTCAGTTGACATTGTTCTTAGGTTTGTATGAAAAAGCTACTGAAGTTCTGAACTCCAATAAATTAAATATTGTCACAGATGACCCGAGAATAAAAACGCTGAAAGAATATAGAGGCAAAGTAGATTGGAGTAGTTATTTGGCTGATACGACAACAAATAAGATCAAAGCAGTAGATTTTAATTCTGGAAAAGGAGATTTTGGAGTAACTTATCATCCGAATGGACTTGTATTTAGTTCGGCAAGAGATTTTTCAGCACGAAAAACAGCAATGGATGATTCGTATTATCTGGATTTATTTTTGTATTCTAAGAATACAGGAAAAGTGGAGGTTGTAAAGTTTTTGGAATCAGCTCGTCACGATGCAACAGCTTGTTACGATAGTACGAACCAAATTTGGTATTATTCTAAAAATTTATCGCTCATTAAAGGAGAATTGACAACAACCGGAATCTTTCTGTACGATGAAAAAACAAAGAAAGAAACTCCGTTTGCATTTAATTCCAAAGATTTTTTCACAGCTCAACCAAGTCTTTCTGATGACGGTAAAACGCTTTGGTTTAGTTCCAATCGTTCAGGTGGAAAAGGAAATGCGGATATTTGGTACTGTATAAAAACGGACACGGGTTGGAGCGAACCGGTTAATGCTGGCTCAACTGTCAATTCAGCGGATAATGAAATGTTCCCTTATTTCCAAAAAAACAAATTGTATTTCTCAAGTAACGGACATAAAGGTCTAGGTGGTTTAGATATTTATTCTGTGAGTTTTAAAGATAATAAGGCATCGAATTTGGAGCATTTGAAAGCACAAATCAATTCCAATGGTGACGATTTTGCAATTGTTTTGACGAAAGATGGAAAAACCGGATACTTTTCATCCAATCGTAATGGATTTATAGATAATATCTATTCCATTGAATTGCCCGATTTAAATTTTGTGTTCATCGGAACTTTAGCTTCAGTCGATCAAACCAACCCGAAGATTCAAACGATTCCAATTATTGTCAAAAAGGATGAGGTGGTGATCGATACACTTTTTGCTGATAAAGATGGGAAATTTGAATTTATTGGAGAGAAAAATAGCAACTACTCATTCAATATCAACGATAACAAATTTGTTCCCATCAAAGAAAATTATTCTACAGTTGGCAAAACAGAAAGTGATACCACGACCCGAACATTCGATCTTCTTTCTAAATATGTGGATGTAAACACAACTGTATTTGACGAGGAAAGTAAAAAGCCACTGGCAAATGCTACAGTGGAGATCATCAATAAAGTGACGGGAGAAAAAACAACGTATACATCGGATGATAAAGGTTCGATTCACGCTGAATTGCCAAGAAACAGTGAGTTTGAAATAAAAACGACTCACAAAGGCTATATTAACGACGAAAGACCACTGAACACGAATACGAAAGTGGAGAAAGTGAGTATTCCTGTTGAGATAAAGCAGGTACAAGTTGGTTCAACACTAAATACCAAAGAATTGTCATTTGACTTTAATAAATGGAATTTGAAACCTGATTCAAAAAGTGAACTAAATGGTATAGTGAAATTTTTGAAAGAAAATCCAACTGTTAAAATTGAATTCAGTTCGCATACAGATTCGAGAGGTTCAGATCAATACAATATGGAATTGTCTAAACGACGCACACAAAGCTGTGTGAATTATTTGGTTTCCCAGGGAGTAATAAAAGATAGAATTATCGGTAAATGGTTCGGAGAATCACAAATTGTGAACCAATGCAAGGATGGTGTAAGTTGTACAGATGAGGAGCATGGTGTCAATAGACGAACCGTAATAACCGTCATCGAAATCCAGTAGAAACGTATCAAGGATACGTCTCCCTCTTTTGTGTGTCTATCCATATGCCAGCCAGCCAGTAGGTTTGTTTCAATATCAGATGTCCATTTGAATTGATGTAAATCAATTCAATTAATTTCGGCTATATCAAAAGAAGTATAACTGATCCCTTGTTATGGTCAACCAGAGACCCTATTTGAAAGATTATTGT
>CAIUKX010000543.1 GCA_903899795.1 uncultured Flavobacteriales bacterium | reverse complement strand
TTGAATAAAATATTTTTTTAGTTGATAGATTATTCTATTTTTACATGAATGGATTAAAAATCAAATGTGTATAATGCTTATGAGGTTGTTGTTTTTATGAAAACACCTAGGGTTTTAATCATTAATTTTAACGTTAAACTACTACTGTTATGAAAAATACAAATGAATTATCTTCGATGATGGAGCAGAGTCCAAGTGTTGTTCGAAACTCAATTGTCATTCGTTTTTTTAGAGTAATAAACCTGATTTTGGCAATTTTATTTTTATTAATTGGTATCAGT
Organism: uncultured Flavobacteriales bacterium; assembly: GCA_903899795.1. Taxonomy (GTDB): domain Bacteria; phylum Bacteroidota; class Bacteroidia; order Flavobacteriales_D; family Crocinitomicaceae; genus CAIUKX01. Next base: position 5,851 of record CAIUKX010000543.1, on the reverse strand, counting down.
TTTTTAGTGAATGTATATGATAATCGTTTATCTTTTGTATCTGAGTATCATTTTGAAAATTGTTCAAATACGGATGCTTTAACTGAAGTATTAAAATTTCATGAATTATGTTCCGCTCTGTTTTTTATTGTTTTGAGTTTTGCTTTTTTTTGGCAGAGAAGACTTTACAGATTGATTCTTGAGCGAAATAGATTTATTTGGAAATTACAGCTTTGGGTAGATGAACAAGAAAAGGAGGAAGATGGAAAATGAAAGTGAGGTCATTCTATTTAATTTGAAAAAAAGTGAGAGATAAAATATGGTAAATGATTGTATATATTTGTTTGATTAGAAGTAATCTAATTGAAAATAAATTTATTTTAATAAAAAAAAGACTTTATTAAAATAAAAAAGATGAACATATCTATAGTAAACAGAACGAATTGTTTGATCATTGTTTCACTGATCATTTTCAATACCATGTATTCGCAATGGACTCAGTCAACTTATATATCGGCTTTTGGAGTTCCGACGACGACTAACTTTTATACCTGTGTCCCTGATGGGAGAGGCTGGGTTGCAGTTGGCGGCGACAATGGAGTCATCATTAATTCGACGAGTACTGGAATTGGGTTAGATAATACCAATTGTATTCCAACTAGAACGATCGCCTTTATTGATAACTTGAACGGGGTAGGATATTCTAATGATAATATGACATCAACGAGTAATGGAGGAGATAGCTGGAATCATTTGGTAAATATCGAAGTTGGAGGATCAGGTATAAACGATGTTGAGTTTGTTAGTCAAACTGGGTATGCATGTGGTAATAGTGGTGGAATTCGTAAGTACATCTCAACAGGATCATATCCTACATGGTTAGATTGGACAGTTCAAACATCAGGAGTTTCGGTTAATTTATCGGCAATAGATGTTGTTTCTACTACGCAAGCTTATATAGTGGGGATTAACGGTACACTATTACGTACGATGGATGGAACAAACTGGACAAGTTTAAGTTCAGGTACGACCACAAACTTGAAAGATATTTCTTTTAAAGACGCGACGCATGGTATTGCATTAGGTGAGAGCGGAACAATATTAATGACAACTAATGGTGGGGACAACTGGACTATATTACCTCATTATTCAATATTAAACTTCAATAGTGTAAAATATTTGTCAAATGGCTCAATATGGATTGTCGGACAAAATGGTTTGATTTTAAAGAGTTTGGATGATGGTAATTCATGGGGATCACAAGTTTCGGGGACAACAGCAAATCTGAATTCAATTTGTGTACTCAATGGGACAGGTTATATTGCCGGAGATGCAGCAACTTTTTTATACAGTTCAGCAAACGGCGGAACGATAACTCCGGTAACGGCTATCTCGACCGGTATTTCAGAATTAGAAAGTTCTTTTGTTTCGGTATACCCAAACCCAAGTTCTGGAATATTTCATGTGCAAAACGGTACTACAAATCTGGCTCAAAATTGCCGTATAGATGTATACAATATGCTTGGAGATAAAGTTTTAGAACAAATAAATAATACCGAAATTAATTTATCAAATTACGGAAAAGGACAATATACACTTCGAATACAAGATGATCTTCATGTGTTTTTTCAACGTGTAATTTTAGAATAACATAGGCAGTTATAGAATTAATTAGAATTGGCTGAAAAACAAAAAAGTAAGTAGTTTTATGAATTCAGAAAATGGATGATTTTTTATATATTTGAAGAAGTAACAGATTCACATTGAACAATTACTTAGTACTACTTTACAATAAGATTTCTAAAATGATCCAACTTTCAAAAATTGTTTGTGCAGTTATTTTTTTTCTAAATACCTCGTGTATATTTTCTCAGAATGAATGTTCGGAATTAATCAAGAAAATCAAAGCAGATTCGGAATGGAATCTCGTCAACTATTTTAAGGATATTGACCTTGCTCTTAAATCACAATGCTCCGAAAGAGATAAGATAACACTCTTGTTGTTGAAGGGTTGGTATTATAATAACATTGGTAAAATCAATGAATCACTAAATGTTACCACTATTGCACAAAAAAAATTGAAATACATTGATGATAGAGATAGCCTTGCCGCACTGATACACTTACGGAAATCAGGATCTTATGCGCAATTAAATATGTATTTTGAATCCTATCAGGAGTGGAACAAATGCAATAATTATTATTTGCTAACTAAAAATTATGATGGTTTGGCATTTTGCCAATTGCTTTTGGTGAATATTCATTTGAGTCTTAAACAACCAGATTATGCTTATAAAGCAGCAATTAAAGCAAAAAAATATGCTTTCGTCAATCATAGTAATAGAGTTTTAAAGTATGTATATTCCAGTTTTTCGGCTTATTGGGCGACAAGATCAAACTTGGATTCAGCGATATACTACCTCCGATTGGTTGAAAGCACAAATAAGTTTGGAGAAATAGATTTGACAACTGATTTCAATAAAGGTGTACTGTATCTAAATAAAGATGATATTGAAAATGCACGACTATTTTTTCAGAAAACAATTAATGATGCTCAAAAGGTACATTGCAGAGGTTCTGAAGGGCAAGGGAAATATGGATTGGCGTTGACATATATAGATTCAGATCCCAAAAAAGCCTTTAGCTTAATGAAAGAAGCTCTTTACCTTATCGATAAATACAATCCGGATTTAGGAATCAATATTTGTGAATGTATCCTGGATAATTTTAAGGGAAAAGAATACGATGCCTTGGTGTCTTTTTTCAAGAAAAGAAGTACTGTTTTTAAAGATAAAAAGCATGCTAATGATCAAATTCAGGTTGGAAAGATATTTAATTTAAATAGTTCGATGAATGAAGAACTTTTAGCTATTCAAAAACAATTGGAAACAAAAAAAGATAATGAAGTTGAACAGAATAAAAAAATAACGGCACTCTACATTACCGGTTTCTTTATTTTGGTCATCTTATTGGTTTCCCTTTATTTTTTTCGTGTTATTTCAAAGTCAAAGAAGTTGCTCGAAGAGCAAAATTCTCAACAGAAAATACTTTTAAATAATTCAATTGTTGCCATTACAAATTACAATGCAATATCTGAAAGCTTGGCGCAGAAACTGAAGCATATAGCTTTGGAGACTCCAAGCAAAAAATTAAGTGATCAATTGTATGAATTGGTGAAAAATATCAATGAAGCAGCCGTTGGTGCAAAAAGCAAGGAATTAAAAGACCTAGATCTGGTGATACAATCAGTTAATGATGGCTTTGTAAAACGGCTTTGTCATAAATTTCCAAATCTGACATCGAATGAGGTGACTCTGGCTATTTACCTGAGAATGAATTTTAATACAAAGCAAATAGCCGATTTGAAAGGATCGAGCGAGAATAGTATTGATGTGGCACGTTCCAGATTAAGATCAAAACTAGGTATAAAAGGAGATATGATAGACCTGTCAATATTTATGAATAAAATTTAGGTTTAATTTAATCATCTAAAAATTAGGTGTTTAATTGTTGGTGAATGCTAATGAAAGATAAAAGTACCCAATTTAAAGAATCTGTATAGATGAGATAATAGGCAAGGGGATTGTTTCGATCTAAATTTGACAGTAATTAGTCATAGTGTATTTATTTGTTAAATAGTTAGGTTTTCATTTAACGAAAGTGTGTAATCAGAAGTGTGAGAAGCGGTAGTATAAGAGGTAGTAGCCTTATGTTACCGTTTTTCTTTTTTAATCTATTTTTATGTTGCCCATCTTAGAGATTATTTCAAATGAGGAATATGTCTTTACGTCCTAAATTCTCTTAATATATCTAACATCAAGAGCTATATCATTGTAGAAAATTCAAATAATAATATTCTCCGAAGTCAAAAAACAAAACAAGATATTTGTAATGTATGTATATGATTATGTGTTTGTTATTGCTAATTGTAAGGTATTGGAACTGGTTTTTATTATTCAGAAAGATATAGTATAGTTCAACAAATAAGAAAAAAAAAAGAATCGCTCTACCATTGTACCATGGAATCTTGTAAGCGAAAACAATTCTTATCACTACTAAATAAGCAATATGAATGCAACAACAAAAATCATCTATCAGTTATTACTATTCATTTATTCATTTTTTTATTTCAATTCTGAAGCATTTCCTCAAGGATCCATTTCTGCTGGTGGAAGTCACGGGTTGGCAATCTGTACCCATAGGACTGTAAAAGCATGGGGAAGGAATACTGATGGAAGATGCGGTGATGGTACAACAACTACAGCCCAGACTCCTGTTACAGTAGTGGTAGGTGCTTCCGGTTGTTCAACAAATCTTTGTAATATTACGCATGTAGCTGCAGGGAATGATCATTCCCTAGCTTTGATGAGTGATGGCACTGTGTGGGCATGGGGACCAAATGCTAGCGGGCAATTGGGAGATAATACTACGACACAACGAAATTCTGCAGTTCAAGTATTAGCCGGTACATCTGGATGCGGAACGAATCTGTGTAATATAACAGCAATTGCTACTGGGATTTCTTTTTCACTGGCATTGAAAAGCGATGGGACTGTATGGACGTGGGGAACCAATACTGCTGGTCAGCTAGGGGATGGTACAACTACTCAAAGGAATACACCTGTACAAGTTTCTGGTTTAACGAACATCACAGCCATTGCAGCAAGTAGCTTTTCGTCTCATGCATTAGCTCTCAAGAATGACGGAACACTTTGGGCATGGGGAAATAACAGTACGGGTCAATTGGGTGATAACACAACAACAAATAGAACTACACCTGTTCAGGTTCTTACTGGTGCTTCAGGTTGTGTTACAAATTTATGCAATATTACGGCTATTGCTGTTGGGAGTAATTTCTCAATGGCTGTAAAAAGCGGAGGATCACTTTGGGCTTGGGGGGATAATAGTCAAAATCAATTAGCGGATGGCACAACCACTCAAAGAAATACACCGGTACAAGTACTTGCTGGTGCTTCCGGATGTACAACTAATCTTTGTAATGTGATTAAGGTTGCAGCAGGATCTTCCTTATTCAGTAGCCCTTAAATCGGATGGTACGGTGTGGGCTTGGGGTATTAACTCCAGTGGTCAGTTAGGTGATAATACGACAACAAATAGAACAACACCTGTGCAGGTACTTACCGGAACATCAGGTTGTACGACTAATTTGTGTAATGTTTCACAAATATCTGCCGGACCATCGAGTACGTTCGCATTAAAAAGCAACAATACAGTCTGGGGTTGGGGAACCAATGGTGCATTTTATCGATTAGGAGACGGAACTACTACGCAAAGGAATACTGCTGTCACACCTTCAGGATTATGTTCTGTTATTGGATTGCCTATTGAATTGAATGGTTTTTCAGTGAATTGTATGAATACTAATGTACTGGTTGAATGGTCTACTTCTTCCGAAAAAAACAACGATTATTTTACATTGGAAAGAAGTTGTAATGGTACTGATTTCGATTTTGTTGCAAAAATAATTGGTTCAGGGAATACTTCAACATTTCGGAATTATCAATATACAGATCATTCAATATGTTCTTCTGTCACTTACTATAGAATCAGCCAAACAGATTTTGATGGACATAAAAAGATAGTAGGCTTGATTTCGTCAAATTGCTCAAATGAGGAGATTATGATTTATCCCAATCCTGCTGATAAAGTATTTAATATTGCGGTTAATTCACTATTAAATTTTGATTTTAAGCTGTATAGTTCTTTGGGTGATTTGGTTCTTTCATTCGATAATGTAGTTCTCCAAGAGCATGAAACAAAACAGTTTACTATTGATCATCTGCTTTCCGGAATATATTTTTTGAAATATAATCTAGATGGAAACGAAACAAAAAATTTCAAACTAATAATC
>CAIUKX010000542.1 GCA_903899795.1 uncultured Flavobacteriales bacterium | reverse complement strand
TTTTTTCCTGTAGTTTTTGTTACTTTCGTACCGAATTACGAATATAATAACTCGAAAAAATGACAAAAGAAATTTACATCATAGCTGCTGCCAGAACCCCAATCGGCGCATTTTTAGGTGGATTATCAACTGTTTCTGCTACAGCTTTGGGATCTGTTGCTATCAAAGGTGCTTTGGAAAAAGGAAATGTTAAACCTGAATTAATCGATGAAGTATTCATGGGTAATGTGCTTCAGGCTGGTGTAGGTCAGGCTCCTGCTCGTCAGGCAGCTCTTGGTGCTGGTTTAGGACAAAATGTTCCGTGTACAACAGTTAATAAAGTTTGTGCTTCAGGAATGAAAGCAATCATGTTTGGCGCTCAGTCCATTCAAGCGGGTGACAATGAAATCGTTGTCGTTGGAGGTATGGAAAATATGTCTCAAGTTCCTCATTACCTGGATGGACGAAATGGAACAAAATTCGGGATGATCAACATGATGGATGGAATCACAAAAGATGGCTTATTGGATGTATACAGTAAAGTTCCGATGGGAAATTGTGCTGAATTATGTGCAAAGGAATATGGCTTTTCTCGTGAGGATCAAGATAATTTTGCGATCACATCTTATACACGTTCAGCTGAAGCATGGAAAGCAGGTAAATTCAATGACGAAATTGTTCCGGTTCCTGTAACCAACAGAAAAGGCGAAACAGTTATGATCGGTGAAGATGAAGAATATAAAAATGTATTTTTAGATAAAATCCCTTCACTTCGTCCTGCATTCGATAAAGAAGGAACGATTACAGCTGCAAATGCCTCTACCTTAAACGATGGTGCTTCTGCATTGATTCTTGCTTCAAAAGAGGCAGTTGAAAAACATGGATTGAAACCAATTGCAAAAATTGTAAGTTACGCTGACGCTGCTCAAGCTCCAGAATGGTTTACAACAGCTCCTTCATTGGCTGTTCCAAAAGCATTGGCTAAGGCTGGCTTAACAACTGAGAATGTTGATTACTGGGAATTAAACCAGGCGTTTGCTGTTGTTGGATTGGCCAATACAAAAATATTAGGATTAGATCCTGCTAAAGTTGATGTTAACGGAGGTGCAGTTTCTTTGGGACATCCACTTGGAAATTCAGGATCACGAGTTGTAGTAACTTTGATCAATGTACTGAAACAAAACAGCGGTAAAATCGGTGGTGCAGCTATCTGTAATGGTGGTGGTGGTGCTTCTGCGATTATTATTGAGAATATCTAATGAAATAAAAAACTTTAAGACAAAAGATTTAAAGACTAAAAAACTCCGTTTGAAAATTCAAGCGGAGTTTTTTTTTGTAATATAAAATAAATGAATCTTCAGTCTTTTATCTTTGAATGACCAGAGGGAACGGTCTTAGTTCTTTTAGAATATTGCTCAATCAAATCCATATAAATTTGTTCATACAACGGCAAAACATTTTCCAAACTGAAAACCTTAGCTCGCTGAAGCGCATTACATCTGAATTTCATCATCAAGTCTTTATCCTTTAATAAAATCAAGGCATTTTTAGCCATATCCTCTACATCTCCCACTTCCGACAAAAATCCAGTTTCTCCATGAATATTTACTTCTGGTATTCCACCGGTATTCGAAGAAATAACTGGGACACCTACCGCCATTGCTTCCAATGCAGCCAAACCAAAACTTTCAGTTTCCGAAGGTAAAATAAACAAATCAGCCATTTCTAAAGCTTCGGATGTATCACTCACTTTACCAATAAAGATTACTTTTTCGTATAAGTCTAATTCACGACTCAAACGCTCCAAGTTGTTTCGTTCCGGTCCATCTCCTACAAAAATTAATTTAGAAGGGATTTCTTTGTTCACCAAAGCAAACATTCTCAATACGTCTTCCACTCGTTTTACCTTTCGGAAATTGGAAACGTGACATAAAATTGGCTCTTCTCTTTCCGCATAGCATTTTCTACGTTCGCAATAGCTTTCAGAGACTTTTTCCTTTGCGTCAATAAAATTGGGAATCACATGAATTTCGCGCGTAGTATGGAAGTGCCTATACGTATCAAGTTTTAAACTTTCAGAAACTGCCGTGACTGCATCTGATTCATTAATACAAAAGGAGATGACTGGCTCAAAAGACGGATCTTTTCCAACCAAGGTAATATCCGTTCCATGCAAAGTCGTTACAAAAGGAATTTCTATTCCCTGTGAATGCAAGATTTGCTTCGCCATATAAGCAGCTGACGCATGTGGAATTGCATAATGCACATGAAGAATATCCAATTTTTCATACTTGACAACATCCACCATCTTACTCGCCAGAATGGTTTCATACGGCTGATAATCGAACAAGGGATAATCACTTACGGCAACTTCATGGTAAAAAATATTTTCCCTGAATTTTCCCAATCGAACCGGTTGAGAATAGGTAATAAAATGGACTTGATGTCCTTTTTTTGCCAACGCTTTTCCTAACTCCGTTGCCACAACTCCACTTCCACCATAGGTGGGATATAATACGATTCCTATTTTCATTTTATCTCATTTCAAATTGATTTGGAAAATCCAAATCGGATAATGTTATATTTACATAGACAAATTGCCCATTCATACGGACATGTCACGTGTATGATACAGACCTGTCCCTACGGTTTTTTCGCCGACATCACGGCCTCATAAATCACTTTTTGAATATTCGTCCGGATATTCATATCCCTGATTTTCCAATTGTCCTGATCCTCATACACACGGTTCGACAGAAACACATAATTGATTTGATATTCTGGATCAGCCCAAGCTAATGTCCCTGTAAATCCGGAATGACCAAAACTCGACTGTGATGCCAGTTCATGACAAGTACCTCCACCAGAATTTTTCGGACGATCAAAACCGATTCCACGACGATTTGCCGGACAATACTGACAGCTTGTAAATTCATCAACAACCGATTTATTCAAATACTGAACATTTCCGTACGATCCTTTGTTTAGGAACAACTGCATTACCGAAGCCAAATCAGCAGCATTAGAAAACAGTCCTGCATGTCCGCCTACTCCACCTAACATGGCAGCACCCGGATCGTGAACATATCCATGAATTTGCTGATGTCTGAATGCTTTGTCATTTTCAGTCGGCGCAATTTGTGACAACGAAAAATAATTCAGTGGGTGATAACGCATGTACTGCAATCCCATCGGTTCATAAATACTTTTCATCAAATAGTCATCAATGGATTGAGAGGTTTGTTTCTCGATGATCTTTTTAATGAAGTAATAACCCAAATCCGAATATTCATATTTTTTAGTTCCTAATTCCGAAGATAAGATTCGCTTGTAAATTGTATCAGCATACGAATCTTTGATCCATAAATTCTTTGCTAC
>CAIUKX010000541.1 GCA_903899795.1 uncultured Flavobacteriales bacterium | reverse complement strand
TTCTTCTGTTAATTTTACCATGTGAGAGTCTTTGTACTTATTCTTCTCTTTGGCATTTCTATTCCTACTATTGGGCAGCAAATGCGTATAGGTGTTTTACGTGATTATAAAACGCAGCGACTTCTTTTCGCGTACAATAATGGAAGTTATTCTGTTCATGGGGATAGTACTGATTTCGGATCCATTTTACAAAATGAATTTATTGATGTTTCTTTTGTTCGTGGTGGAAAAATTCATCTCAAAAAAGGTGCAACAGAACTCGGGACATTCACTAAAATATTTATCACTCAAAATTATCCTAACACATCCATTACACTGAATTCAAAATCACCTGTAGTAAAAGAAAGAAAATACAAGGATGATTTTGAAGTGACTGCAGGAACAGAAGGTTTGATAATTATCAATCTCGTAGATTTAAATAATTACCTGGCAGGTGTGGTTGAATCGGAAGGAGGACCAGGAAAAGAATTGGAGTATTACAAAGTTCAGGCTTTGATTAGTAGGACATATGCGCTCAAATACCAGTCGAGGCATGAGAAAGAGGGTTTCAACTTGTGTGATCGTGTCCATTGTCAGGCTTATCATCATATGCTGAAATACACACCCATTATTGATACTGCAGTGAAGCAAACTGATGGAATTGTAATGGTAGATAAAAACGGTGAACTGCTTGATGCGTATTTTCATGCGAATTGTGGTGGGCAAACTTGCGAACCCGAATTTGTCTGGAACAAGTCGATTCCCGATATGAATTCTTTTCTGGATACTTTCTGTGTCTACTCCAAGCAAGCAACTTGGGAAAAGAGAGTGAGCCAGTATCGTTGGCAAAAATTTCTCGTGACTAAATACAATTATCCTTTTACAGATAGCCTTTCCGGAAATTTGATTTTCACATTTGATCAGCCCCAGCGTGTCGGTTTTTACCAAAGTCCTGCATTGGGTATTCCTTTACGCGACATTCGTGAAGAATTCAATCTGAAGTCTACTTTTTTTAGCTGTCACCCTGAAGGAAATGATGTTGTAATCAACGGTAAAGGATTCGGGCATGGCGTTGGACTTTGTCAGGAAGGGGCTATGAAGATGGCGAAGTACGGTTACAATTATGTGCAAATTGCTGAATACTATTACCCGAATGCTTATTTGGAAAATATCAATTACGAATATTTTTTCAGGCAGTGGTCGGATCAAATCAAGTATTAAAATCAGATTTTATTTTTTATTAAAGTTACTTTTTCACTTTCCTGACATTTGTTAATAAACAATTAAACACGATCTATTCATTAACAAAATCAACGTATGAAAAAGAACATTCTAACAACAGCATTCTCACTTTCTTTTTTCTTGGTTTTCGGACAAGAAACAATCAACAAAACAGTTTATTTTGATTATGCCAAATCAAATCTCAAGGAAATTTCGAAAAAGGAACTCGATAACCAATGGAGCAATATCGATAAGGAGAAAATACAAAAAATAAAAATCATTGGTCATAGGGATGGTGATGGAAGTTATATCTACAACACTAAATTATCCCGCCAAAGGACATCTGTGATTTCTGATTATTTTGAGTCTAAAGGTGTTTCTGTGGATAAAATCGTTCAACAATATCATGGTGAGGAACAACCCATAGCGTCCAATGAAACTGATGGAGGAAAGCAACAAAACAGAAGAGTAGAAATTAAAATTGAATTTGAAAATTTTGCTGTTCCTAGTAGCTTTTTGGTTCCGGAAAAGATCTTTTCAATCAATCCGAAAAAGGACACTATTTTACAATTGAATTCCAAAGGGACTAAGCTTCATGTTCCAAAATATGCTTTTAAAGATTCTAAAGGAAAAGTGATTAACTCAACAGTTGATCTGCATTATAAAGAATACACCAATTCGGCTGAAATTGCTTTTTCAGAGATTCCAATGACTTATAAAAGTCCAGATCAAGAATTCTTTTTCAATAGTTCTGGGATGTTTGAATTAACAGGAAGTTCCAGAAATTCACCTGTAGAGATCAATAAAAAACTACAGATAGATTATGCTCTTGCCAAAAAAAATCCGGAAACCAACTTTTATCAATTGAATAGTTCAAAGGAGAATTGGCAAAAAATTCAAGACATTCAACCGATCGCTAGAACACAAAAACAAGAACGGATTAATGATGAATCTGAAATTGTATTAGTTGCTGAATTTGCAGATACTATTTTTATGGGGGCTCCGAGAAAGGTGCACTTTGCAAGAGAAGCTTTTAATCCTCAAAACATGAAGATTTCAGACGGGACTTTATTAGCTGCTGGAGCAGATAAAGGTCATACTTATCCTGATATTGTTGTGGGTTTAAATATACCAAGTTTTGGAGTTTATAATTGTGATCAGATTTATCGGGTTCCTAATGTGGTTAGTATTCAAGCGGATTTTATCGATGAAAAAGGAGATGTCATTAAAAACGGTCATGTATTATCTATGATTACCTTGGATAAAAATGGAGCTTTTAGTTTTGATCCTTCCCATTTTATGTGCAATCCCAAAGGGCAGAATGTGCTAGCATTATTTACGGAAAGTAAAGATCTTTATATCTTGTCAAAAGAAGATTTTGCAAAAATGAACATTGAAAAAGGCGGGAAATATACCTTTCAGATGACCAATATGACAGGTGTGATAAAAGATACCAAGGATCTGGCGAAATACTTAAATGTTAAGATGTGAAAACGGAAAAGCCGGCTGAAGGGCCGGCTTTTGTAATTTATTTTTACGATTATTGTATCGTTAGTTTCTTTTCCAAATCGGCCAAATAAACTTTGAATTGTTTATCTGTTTCTGCCAAGTTTGTTACTGTTCTGCAAGCATGCAATACAGTTGCGTGATCCTTGCCTCCACAATGCGAGCCAATATTCGCCAATGAAGATTTTGTCATGCGTTTAGAGAAATACATGGCGATTTGTCTAGCTTGAACCACTTCTCTTTTACGTGTTTTGGATTTAAGGATTTCCAAAGGAAGATCGAAATAATCACAAACCACTTTTTGAATGTATTCAATAGAAACCTCACGAGCAGTGTTTTTGACAAACTTGTCAACCATTTGTTTCGCAAGGTCGATTGTAATTGCTTTTTTGTTCAAAGAAGCCTGAGCTAATAAAGTATTCAAAGCTCCCTCCATTTCACGAACATTTGTATTGATACTGTAGGCAAGGTATTCAACCACATCTTTTGGAAGTTCAATGCCGTTTCCGTACATCTTTTTCTCAAGAATCGCAATACGTGTTTCCAATTCTGGAGCACTTAGATCAGCTGATAATCCCCATTTGAAACGAGACAATAGTCGTTGTTCCATTCCCTGCATTTCTACAGGTGGTTTATCGGATGTTAAAATGATTTGTTTTCCATTTTGGTGCAAGTGGTTGAACACGTGGAAGAATACATCTTGTGTCTTTTCTTTTCCGGAGAAGAATTGTACGT